>JBFZDU010000095.1:0-4644 GCA_041307205.1 Gammaproteobacteria bacterium
GACCACAATCGCATGAACTGGGCGTTTTCCCCACACAAGCAGGCCAACCTCGAATGCCGTGACTGTCATGGCA
The DNA here is from genome assembly GCA_041307205.1 of Gammaproteobacteria bacterium. Taxonomy (GTDB): domain Bacteria; phylum Pseudomonadota; class Gammaproteobacteria; order Chromatiales; family Chromatiaceae; genus JARRQB01. Next base: position 74 of record JBFZDU010000095.1, read on the forward strand.
TGCATTCGCCAAAGGTCAAGCAACTCAACGTCGGCATGTGGAAGTCGGACAAGAATTCGATGCTGTGCATGAGCTGCCACAAGGACGTCGCCGCCCGCATGAAAATGCCCTCGCACCATCCGGTGAAGGAAGGCGGCCTGTCCTGCGTGAACTGCCACGATCCCCACACCGGCAAGCAGACCACCCTGGCCGGCAAGACCGAGCAGTGCACCCAGTGCCACCAGAACGTGCGCGGGCCCAAGGTGTTCGAGCACCCCCCGGTAGTGGAGGACTGCACCACCTGCCACAACCCGCATGGCTCGCCCAACCGCCGCCTGATGCAGCTGGCGCAGCCGATGCAGTGCCTGCAGTGCCATTCGATCACGGCCAACCGGCACACCAAGGCCGGCGCGCTCACCGGCGCCCAGATGCGCAATTGCACCAACTGCCACAGCGCCATCCACGGCAGTCACAGCGACCCCAAACTGAAATACTGAGGCGGGAGAGAGACATGACACACAAGATCCCCATCGCATTGATGCTGCCGTCCCTCACCCTGCTCGCTGCGTCGCTGCAGGCCGACGAAATGACCGCCCCGCCCGTCCCCCAAGCGCCTCCTGCTGTGGCGAAGCCCGCTGAGGAAAAGCCCGCAGTGGCGAAGCCTGCTGTGGAGACGCCTGCCGCGAAAACGGCCGAGAACGCGGTGCCGGCTGAAGGCGCCCGCGTTACCACTGCGCTCGTCACGCCGCGGCTCTTCCTGTTCGACTATTTCGACGGCGTGGACGAGAACCAGACCCAATTTCTCGAGCGCTACGACTACCGCGAGGGTTTTTCCGACGACATCCGCTCGGACGTGTTCGTCGACCTCGATCTCGACGTGACGGTCCGGGAAAACGAGCGCGACCTGTTCGTCCTCGAGCGGCGCGGTTTCGGTGAGCACAACCATCGCGGCACGGCAGAGTACAACGACGAAAAACTGGGCATCTACGGCAACTACTCGCACTACCGCTCGGCTACCGGCGGCATCGACTATTTGTACCGCCCTAGCGAGCCCGAACTCGGCAAGTACGGCACCGGCGGCGTTCTGCCCGGTCCGGGAGGCGCCATGGACGGCACGGGACCGTACCGAACGTTCAACGACGACGCAGGCCCCTACAACTACCACATCGACCGCACCACCTACGGCGCGGGCTTCAAGGTCAAGCCTGCCGCGCTCGGCGACCAGGCGACCCTGGTGGTGGACTACCGGGGCTACTCCCGCAACGGCGACAAGTTCGCACCGTTCTTTCTCAATGAATCCGGAAATATACCGGGCGACGGCTGGGGGCAGCAGCGTTGGCGTGGCACCCGCCTCGACGTCGACGAGCGGATGAACCGGGTGGGCCTGACCGTATCCGGCTCGCCGAACAAATTGTTCGAAGTGGCCTACGAGGTGTCGTTCGAGGAATTCACGAACCAGGCGCCCGAACTGCAGGTGGAGCGGGATATCATGGACCCGGCCGGAGTGTCGCTCCCCGCCGGCGCCACGACAAACGATCGCATCGCTTCGGTTCTGTATACGCCCGACAGCCAACTGGTCAATCACGGCATCCGTGCCAGCAAGACCTTCAATGACCGTATGGTGGTCTCTGCAGGCTACGGCGCGTCCTGGCTGAAGCAAGAATCCTTCAGCGAACTGGAACTCATCTCCGGCCACACCAAGGGCGAGATCGCCAGCGACAATGCCTATCTCACCGCCAATGCCCTGGTTTCGTCCGATGTGTCAGTCGAAGCCCACATCAAGTATTCCAACCGCGACAATGACTCGACCTTCCCGGACGCGCTGGTCAGCACGACGGCGGGGCCGCGCATCGACCGCATCAACTCGCTGGATTACGGCGCCTCAGCCAACTGGCGCCCGGGTTTCCTCGGCTCCAACCTGACCCTCGGCTGGCGCCGGCTCGACATCGAGCGCGACCTGACCTGGGCGACGGGCGGACAGTCCATCGAACCGGCACAGTCGCTCTACCGCGAGGACACCCTGTCCGACGAGGTCTATCTGAAATGGACCGCCCGCCCGGCGATGGGCTGGAACCTGCGCGTCACCCCATCCTTCACCTGGGCGGACGAGACCGGTCTGGTCACCGAACCGGAGGAGATGTTCAAGCTGAAATCCATGCTGAGCTATGCGGCACCTGAGGGCTGGGTGGTGAGCGGCTTCTACGACTACACGGACAAGCAGAACGGCAACAACAGCTTTACCGATGGCGTCGGCGGACTGACCTACAACCAGGAGATCGACGGCACCCTGCATTCGGCGGGCCTCAGCCTGAACGCTTCGCCGCACGAGAACGTCAACACCTACGCGAACCTGTATTGGATGCAGGATGACTTTTCGAGCTACCTGATCCAGTCCAATGTGGAACGCTGGAATCCCGGCGTGGTGTTCACACGGATTGACGAACCCAATTACAAGATCGATTCCTACGTCTTCAATCTGGGCGCCGACTGGCAGTACAGCGACAAGCTCAAGCTGGACGGCAGCTACACCTTCTCGAAGTCCACGGGGGATGTGGCCAGCGGCGCGATTCAGGACAGTCTGATAGCCGCGACCGGCACGATCGACTCGATCATCGACAACACCCTGCATTCGTTTGCGCTGGGGGCGGACTACCTGCTCAACGACCAGGCCACGCTGCGCGTGAACTACTTCTACGACCGCTACGAAGACGATGCCTACGACCTGCTGTCGGGCGGGGTGCACATGATGGCTGTCGGCGTGTCCTACGCCATGTAAAAGGACGTGCTACGTACTTAGTAAAGAAGAGGGGGCGTTTCTGCCCCCTCTTCTTTACCCGAATTTGCAAACTGACAGCCGGTTCCAGCGCCTGACTCAACGCTGTCGGATGGCCGCGGCGCCACGAGGGTGAGCGCCTTGTGCCGGTTTTCGATCCATTCCTGCGATGCGCAAAGCAGAGCAGGCCGCCCTCGGGAGCGCGCTAGGCAGTCAGCCTCCGCCAGGTCGCCACCACCGTATCGGGATTCAACGAAATCGAGCCGATTCCCTGTGCCACCAGCCATTCCGCCATATCAGGGTGGTCGCTCGGCCCCTGGCCGCAGATGCCGACATACTTGCCGTGCCGCTTGCAGGCAGCAATGGCCTCGACCAAGAGCTTTTTCACCGCCGGATTGCGCTCGTCGAAGCTCGACGCCACGAGCCCGGAATCGCGATCGATCCCCAGCGTGAGCTGCGTCAAGTCGTTGCTGCCGATTGAAAAGCCGTCGACGTACTGCAAGAAGTCGTCCGCCAGCAGCACGTTGGACGGGATCTCGCACATCATGATCAGGCGCAGCCCGTGTTCGCCGCGCTTGAGGCCGTTGGCCGCCAGCAGGCCGACCACCGCCGCGCATTCCTCCACCGTGCGCACGAAAGGCATCATCACTTCGACGTTGGAAAAACCCATCGTCTCGCGCACGTGCTTCAGCGCCCGACACTCCAGTTCGAACGCCGGGCGGAACATCGTCGACACGTAACGCGCTGCGCCGCGCAGCCCCAGCATGGGGTTTTCTTCTTTTGGCTCGTAGCGCTCGCCGCCCACCAGGTTGGCGTATTCGTTGGACTTGAAGTCGGACAAGCGCACGATCACCGGCTGCGGCCAGAATGCCGCTGCCAAGGTGGCGATGCCTTCGGCCAGCTTGTCGACATAGAAGGCCACCGGGTCTGCATAACCGGCCGTGCGCGCATCGATCTCGGTGCGCAGCTCTGGCGACTGGCCGGCATAGTCGAGCAGTGCCAGCGGATGTACGCCGATCATGCGGGCAATGATGAACTCCAGCCGCGCCAGGCCGACGCCGTGATTGGGAATCTGCGCGAACTCGAAGGCGCGTTCGGGATTGCCGACGTTCATCATCAGCTTGACCGGCGGCGCTGCCAGCGTTTCGCTTGCCAGCGTCTCCACCGTGAAGGCCAGCTTGCCAGCGTACACCATACCGGTGTCGCCTTCGGCGCACGACACCGTGACCGTCTCGCCGTCCTTCAGCAACTTGGTGGCTTCGCCCGTTCCCACCACTGCGGGTATGCCCAGTTCGCGTGCCACGATGGCAGCGTGGCAGGTGCGCCCGCCGCGGTTGGTGACAATCGCCGCCGCACGCTTCATCACCGGTTCCCAGTCGGGGTCGGTCATGTCGGTGACCAGGATGTCACCCGGCTGTACCCGATTCATTTCCGCCGGGCTGGCGATCAGCCGCACTTCGCCGGCGCCGATTTTCTGGCCGATGGCGCGGCCGCTGATGCGTACCTCGCCGGTCGATTCCAGCGTGTAGCGCTCGCTGGCGCCATTGGCGCGCGCCTTCACCGTTTCCGGGCGCGCTTGCACGATGAAGAGTTCGCCGGTTTCGCCGTCCTTCGCCCACTCGACGTCCATCGGACGGCCATAGTGTTTTTCGATCGTCATCGCCTGGCGCGCCAACTCCAGCACCTCGGCATCGGTCAACGAAAAACGCCGGCGTAGTTCGGCCGGCGTGTCCTCGATCACCGTCGCGCCGTCGCGCCACACCATGCGGATGGCTTTTTCACCCAGCTCGCGCCGCACCACCGCGGGGAAACCCTGCGC
>JBFZDU010000096.1:0-4818 GCA_041307205.1 Gammaproteobacteria bacterium
CGCAGAGCGGACCGAACGAAACCACTTGGACTTGGACGCACGCATGGCGCTCGACTATCAACCGGGGTCAGACTGCACAGAGCATAGGGGCCGCGCTGTGATTTTCTTGAGGGCTACGAAATAATTATGCGCTCAACTCAGCGGCCCGGGGGAAGGTGACGCGCGCCGCGCCGGGAACGCAGCGCCGCTCCCCCCGGGAGCGGGAACGAATGGGACGGGACAGCGTCACCGCCGGGCGGTTGCCACCGATCAGTACGGATTCGGCGCCGGGTAATTGCGCATCGCGACCGCCGGATCGCCGGGCGACGGCAGAAACATCGGATCATCCGGCAACCACAGCGGTGCGGGCAGGCGCGACTCGCGGTAAGCCTGCGCTACCTGCTCCAACTGCGCGGCATGTTCGGCCGCACCGAGCTGCCGGGCCATGTCGACCAGCTGCGACTGCAACTCCACAGCCGCGCTGAAATCACCCTCGGCCGCCAGCGCCAGGGCCAGCACCTCGGTATGCGGGGGAATTGGCTGGGCCTGCTGCAGCTCGCGGGCGATCCGGACCGCCTCGGCGGCCGCACCCGAGCCCGCCAGCAGCTTCGCCAACAGGTAGCGAAACACCGGCGGTTCCGGGAAGCGCTGATCGTATGCCGCCAGCTTGGCCCGCAATTCGGCGTCCGGCGCACCCGCGGCACGCAGCGCGCCCCAATGGTGCAGGTACAAGGGGAACATGTTGGCGCCGGCATCGATGGCAGCGCCCAGCAGCTCTGCCGCCGCCGCGTACTCGGCCTGGCGCAGCTTGAGGCTGCCCAGAAAACTGAGGGCCCCCTGGTGTTGCGGGTCCAGGGCGATGACATCGCGATAACCGGCTTCGGCCGCGGTCAGATCGCCGGCCGCCTCGGCGGCCACGGCAAGCAGGTAACGCGGCAGCGTCTCTTGTGGGCCGTCGGCAGCCGCACGGCGCAATTCGGCCAGCGCCTGGTCATGGTTGCCGGCGATCCACAACGAGCGACCGTAAGAAGTGCGGGCACGGGCGTTGTCCGGCGCCTGTTCCAGGCCGGCGGCGAATTCGACCACGGCCCGGGCATCCTCGCCCCGGTTCACCGCCGCCATTGCCTGCTCGAAATGGAAGCCGGCACCGCCTTGCAGGGCATGCAGTTCGTCAACCAGCCGGTCCGGGTAGTCGGGCTTGACCGTCCCGATCTGGCCCAGGTACTCGCGCGCGGCATCGCGCTGGCCAAGGCGCAGCAGCGCCTGCCCCAGCCCGTAGCGGGCAGCGTTGGCCTGCGGCGCCAGTTCCAGGACCTCGCGCAACCTATCGGCGGCATCGGCCCATGCGCGGTGCAGCAGGTCGATCTGCGCCAGACCGTACAGGGCGGCGGCACGTTGCCCGGGCTGCGCCAGCGCCAGTTCGTAAGCCGCGCGCGCTTCGTCCAGCCGGTTCAGACCCAGCAGGGCCTCGCCGCGCCGCAGCGCCAGGGTCGGATAATCGGGGTCTATGACTTGGGCTTGGGCGAGCCGCTCGAGCGCCGCTGTCGGCTCGCCAAAATCCAGCGCCAGGTGAGCCGCATAGTAGGCCCAGTTGAAGTCGCCCGGATCGAGCGCGCCGGCATTGGCAAAGGCGCTTGCGGCTGCGGCGCTCAGCCGGTGGGCCGCGTAGAGGGCACCAAGGCGCCCGTAGACAGCAGCCAGTTCGAGCGGGGCGGGATCCGGCGCAGCCAGCAGTCCGTCCAGGCGTTCGCGCGTCTCCCGCATCCGCGCCTGCGCCTGGGCGTCGACTGCCGTCAGCTCCTGCTCCGGGATAGCGGCCAGGGCGACGCCCCCCGCCGGCGGCTCGGCCACCCGGTCCGCCCAAGCCGTCGTACCCAGCAGCAGGCCGATCATCAAGACCAGCGCCCTCATGTGCCCGACTCCTGCCGCAGGGTCAGCAGGGTGTCGATCTGCGGTGCCGGCACGCGCTGCACCTGGCCGCCCGGCCAGGTGACCTTGAGTTCGTCGACCCGCTCGGCCGTGCCCAAACCGAAGGTGAGGGGCAACTCGACCTGACTGATATAACCACGGCCCGGCATCACCGCCCGGCGTTGCACGACCTCGCCGACCCTGACTTCGACCTCGGCGCCAATAGCGTCGCGGTTGGCGGCGCTGCCGACCAGCTTGAGGCGCAACCAGTGGTGCCCGGTCTGCTGATCGTTACGCAGCAACACGGCAGGGCGTCCGTTCTGCAGGATCGCTAGGTCCAGGTCGCCGTCGCCGTCGATGTCGGCATAGGCCGCGCCGCGCCCCACCAGCGGCTGGCGCAGATCGGCCGTGTTGTCCAGCAATTGGAAGCGCTGCGGGCAAGCATCGCCGCAGTTCCAGAACAGCTGTGCCGGCTGCGCGTAGGTCTGACTCGGGTGCACCCGGTTGATCTCGCTTTCCAGGTGGCCGTTGGCCTGGAACAGGTCCAGCCGCCCGTCGAGGTCGGCATCGAGGAACAGCACGGCAAAGGTCAGGGCCAGGCGCGAATCCGGGCCAAAGCCCTCCAGCACCGCCTCGTCGACCAGCGGGCCACGGCCGTCCAGGGTGACGAACAGCGAACTCATCTCGTTGGCGAAGTTGCCGATGGCAATGCCGAGGTCGGCGTCGTTGCGAAAATTCGCGACGTCTATCCCCATGCCGCCGGTCGCCTTGCCCTCGCGATCGTAGGCAACGCCTTCGAGCACCCCGACTTCTTCGAAGCGCCCGCCGCCGAGGTTGCGGTACAGGAAATTGCGGGTGGTGTCGTTGGCGACCAGGATGTCGAGCAGACCGTCGCGGTCGATGTCGGCCACAGTGACACCCAGCGCCTTGCCCACGGCGCGGCCGTCGGCTGGATCGGTGACGGCGATCCCGGCGGCCTGGCTGACCTCGGTAAAGCTGCCGTCACCATTGTTGCGGTACAGTCGATTCAAGGCCCCCTGGTGGTGGTTGGGCGCGCCGTAGGAACGACCCAGGCCAGCCAGGCGGAAACCGATCTCCAGGTCGATGGCGCGGCTCCAGGTGACGTAGTTGGCGACGAACAGGTCCAGATCGCCGTCGTTGTCCATATCGAAGAAGGCGGTACCCGTGCTCCAGTCTTCGGGGTTGCCGGCGACAGCTGCGGCCGCGGTCACGTCCTCGAAGCGACCCTGAACATTACGCAACAGCAGATTGCTGCCCAGGTTGCTGAGGTAGAGATCCGTCCAACCGTCGTTGTCGTAGTCCCCGACCGCGACGCCGAAACCGTACAGGTTGCGCTCAAGCCCGGCCGCCGCGGTCACGTCCGTGAAATTGCCGCGGCCGTCGTTGCGGTACAACCGGCCGCTGGTGGTGCGACCCTCGGCCTGGTCCGGCCAGTAGCTGGAATTCACCAGGTACAGGTCCGGGTCACCGTCGTTGTCGTAATCGAAGAAGGCCAGGCCGCTGCCCATGGTCTCGGGGATCAACTTCTCGCCATAAGCGCCGTTGACGTGCACGAAATCGATCCCGGCGGCCGCCGTGATGTCGGTATAGGGAATCGCGGGCGGGCCGGCCTGGGCGGGCGACGGCGGCGCGGCGACGACCGGGGCGGGGATCTCGGCCTCGGTCACGACCGGCGGTGACGCCTGGTCGCGGCTGCCGTACCACCAGGCCGCCACGGCCATGGCAACGCCGCCAATCAAGGCCAGCGAAACCTTGAAGGCGCGGCGGATTTTCTCCTCGCCCGCGTGCGGTTCAGCCTGCCTGGTCATTGCCCGGTCCCGCCTGTGCAGAGATGTTCGGTTTGCGTGCGCCTTCGTCGACCATCTGGCGCGGCGGCGGCAGCTCGTAGGCGCCGGGTCGCTGCAGATCATAGATGGCAACCGGCTCGGCCGCATGGTCGGCGGCGGCATTCTGCCGCCGATGCACCGCCACCGCGCGTTCCACCGCCAGATCGTCCGGCTGGTATTTCCCGGCCAGCGCCCGATGGGCCGAGGCCTTGGCCGTGTCGCCCAGTTCGGCGTAGACCAACGCCAGGTTGTGATGCGCGCCGAGGTCTTCCGGGTCCTGGGTCAAGACGGTTTCGAAGGCGTCGCGCGCCTGGCTCAACAGCGCCTCGCGCTGGACCTTGCGCCGCTCGCCGCGCTCCAGCCGCGCGCGTTCGAACAGGGTACGGCCGAGCAGGCCGCGGGCGCGATAGTCCTGGCCGAAGTCGAAGCCACGCGCGCGGGCCGCAGCGAAGCGGGTATCCAGCAGATCGCGCAGCGTGGCGATGGCCTGATCCAGGTGACCGTTCTCACGGTCGACCAGCGCGGTCAGCCAGGCCCGTACCCAGGGGCGGAAATCCGGGTGCCGCTCGGCGGCGCGGTGCAGCGCCGCGGCGGCGTCGGCCACCCGCCCCTCCTTGAGGTACACCCGTGCCAGGTTGAGCGGGCCATCGGGGCGGCCCAGTGCCTCGACCTCGCGGAATGCCGCCTCGGCCTGGCGCAGCGCGCTCTGCTTGGCTTCGCCGGCAAGCAGCAGGCCGATGCCGTAGTCGTTCCAGCGTTCCCAGGTCTCGGGCTTGACGCCGGTCGACGGACGGCCGTCGAAAGTCACCCGGTCAGTCGCCAAGGTCACGATCGGCAGGTCGTTGCCATTGAAGTCCGTGCCCTGAACATACTTGAGATAGGTCGTATCGAACTTGCGGTAGCGGACCGCCGTCTCGATGGTCACCGGCCCGGCAGCCGCCGCCGGCACCTCCACCAGGTAATGCACCACCGCGGCCGCACCCGGCGGAATCTGGTGGTTGTAGAGGGCGACGAAGGTGTCCTGGGCGTTGCGCCGATCGAGGCGCTCGCCGTCCTTGGTCAGCACATAGGCATTGATGAAGAA
>JBFZDU010000097.1:0-5377 GCA_041307205.1 Gammaproteobacteria bacterium
ACCAACGGTCGCCCTCGGGTCATGAACCTGAAGGAGATCCTGGCCGAGTGGTTGGCCTTTCGCACCGCCACGGTACGCCGCCGCTTGGAGCACCGCCTCGGCAAGGTCCTGGAGCGCTTGCATCTCTTGGAAGGGCTGCTGATCGCCTACCTCAATATCGACGAGGTGATCCGCATCGTCCGCACCGAGGACGAGCCCAAACCGGTGCTGATGGCCCGCTTCCGCCTGAGCGACATCCAGGCGGACTATGTGCTGGACACCCGGCTACGGCAGTTGGCGCGCCTCGAAGAGATGAAAATCCGCGCCGAGCAGGCCGAGCTGGACCGCGAGCGCGAAGACCTGGAAAGGACGCTCGGCTCGAAGCAGCGCATGAAAACCCTGATCCGCAAGGAGCTCGCGGCCGATGCCGAGAAGTACGGCGATGCGCGCCGCTCGCCGCTGGTGGAACGCAGCGCCGCCGCGGCCCTGGACGAGACCGAACTGGCGCCCAGCGAGCCGGTCACCGTGGTGCTCTCCGACAAGGGCTGGGTGCGCGCCGCCAAGGGCCACGACATCGACGTCCATGCGCTCAGCTACAAGGCCGGTGACGCCTTCCACCGGGCGGTGTACATGCGCAGCAACCAGCCGGCGATCTTCCTTGATTCCACCGGCCGCAGTTACTCGCTGGCCGCCCACACTCTGCCGTCGGCGCGCGGCCAGGGTGAGCCGCTGACCGGGCGCTTCAGCCCGCCGCCCGGGGCGAGCTTCATCGGCGTGATCGGGGGGGAACCCGAGCAGTGGTGGCTGCTCGCATCCGATGCCGGTTATGGTTTTCTGGTCCAGAATAAGGACTTGCTGGCAAACAAGAAGGCCGGCAAGCAGGTGCTGAGCCTGTCTAAGGGGGCGCGGGTGCTGGCCCCGGCCCCGGTGACCGACAAGGCCAGTGACCGTATCGTGGCGATCACGACCGATGGCCGCATGCTGGTGATACCGGCGCACGATCTGCCGGAGCTGACGCGCGGCAAGGGCAACAAGATTATCGGCATTCCCGCCGCAGTGGCGGCACGCCGCGAAGAAGTGGTGACGGCCATTGCCTGCGTGCCCGAAGGCGGTCGGCTCAAGATCGAGTCCGGCAAGCGCTTCGTGGTGCTCAAGGCGGCCGACCTCAACGCCTACGAGGGCGAGCGCGGCCGGCGCGGCAACAAGCTGCCGCGGGGTTTTCAGAAAGTCGACGGGGTGGAGGTCGAATAGGTGAGCAGTGCGCAGCGCAGCCGTCCCGCGCTCCCCCTCGGGGCGGGGCGGGATGAGGTGAGGGTCAGGGCCACCCCCGATTCGGGCAGCAGCGCGGTCCGAGCGCCATGACCCTCAGGCTCAAGGATCACGCAGCCCCGGAGGAATTCTTCCGCACCGGCAATGCGGTGACCGGCGGCCGGGCCGCGCACCTGTCGCTGGCGGTCAAATGGACCCTGGCCATCGCCCTGCTGTTGATGCTCGGCATGGGCGTGCTCGGGGCCTATTTGATTTCCCAGCAGGAGGCGGCCTTCGAGCGCCAGGCCTCGCGCCTGGGACAACTGCTCACCGAGCAGCTCGGCCGCTCCGCGGCGGAGCCCTTACTGGCGGACGACACCTTCGCCATGGAACTGCTGGTACGGCGCCAGCTGGACGACCGCCTGGTGGTCGGGGCCGCCGTGCTCGACGCCGACGGCGGCTGGCGGGCCCGGGCCGGCCTGCTGCCGGACTCGACCAGCGGCCTGCCCTTGTCCGGCGAGGCGGCAGTGGTGCGTCGGCTCAGCGCACCGGGGTTGGGCTCGGTGACCGCGACCGTGCACGTACGTCCCACCCGGTTCAAGGACGTGGTGGCTGGCTACGTGCTGCTGAGCCTCAATCGCGCCCCGCTGGAGAGCGACCGCCGGGCCTTGATCCAGGCCATGGTGACCACGACCCTGGCCCTAATCGTGCTGCTCGGCCTGCTGGCCTTTCCGCTGGCACGCTGGATGAGCAATCCGATCCGGCGCATGGCGCAGGCCGAGGAATTGCTGCTGCTGCCCACGCCGCCGGAGACCGACGAAGGCCGGCTCGATGAACTGGGGCGCCTGGCGCGCCGGCTGCGGCGGCTGAGCGCGGATGCCGCCGGTAAACGCCATGTCGAAGCGGCGCTGCACCGTTACCTCTCGCCCGGGGTGGCGCGCTCGGTGCTTGCGCAGCCGGAAGGGCAGAAGCTGGGCGGGCACTCCTTGCACGGCAGCGTGCTGTTCTGCGACATCGTCGATTTCACCCGCATGTCGCGCGGCCTGGCGCCCGAGGACGTGGGCGCGCTGGTCAACGACTACTTCGGCGCCTTCGCCACGGCCGGTTCCTTGTGCGGCGGTTCCGTGGACAAGTTCATCGGCGACTGCGTGATGATCCTGTTCGGGGTGCCGGAGCCCGATCCGCACCACGCAATGAACGCTATCGTCTGCGGCATGGCCATCGTGCGCCTGGCCCAGGCGATCAACGTGCAGCGGCAGGCGCTAGGCCAGCCGACGGCGCACTTCCGGGTCGCGGTCAACAGCGGCCAGATGCTGGCCGGCAACCTGGGCAGTCGCGAGCGCATGGAATTCACGGTGGTCGGCAGCAGCGTCAACCTGGCCGCGCGGCTGTGTGAACGCACGCCGCAGGATTGCCTGGCGGTCACCGCCCAGACTATGGCCGAGCCGCGGGTCGGCGAGCAGGTCCGTGCCGAGGCCATGGAGCCCTTGTCGCTGAAGGGTTACGACGAACTGGTGACGCCCTACGTGGTGCGTGCCGCGGTGCCGGCCTGCGAGGCGCAGATCCGCGAATGCCTGCGTGCGGTGACCGATGCATCGCGGGAGCCCGCATGATCCGTCGTGGCCGGTGGCTGGCGCTGCTGCTGCTGTCCGGCTGTGCCAGCGAGGGGCCGATAGAGCCGGTGCGCCGGCTGGATTCGCCGGAGCAGGCCTTGCAACAGGCGTCGGCGGAGGCCGAGGCCGGACGCTGGAGCCGCGTGCTCGACATCCTGGCCCAGGCCGCTCGCGAGTTTCCCGATGATGCACAGCTCGCGCAACAGCGTGCCCGGCTGAGCGAGCACTGGCAGCGCGAGCGCCAGCGGATCGAGGACCAGTTGGCTCTGGTGCGCGGTACGGCCCTGCTGGAGGAGCTGACCCTGCTGGAGCCGCTGGCCGTGGCCGAACCGGACCGGCGCCTGTTGGGCGTGCAGCTGGGGCAACGGCGCCGCGACCTGCGCGGCCTGCGCGCCGAGCTGTTGAGCTGTGCCGAACGGCAGCTGGCCTTGTCGCTGGACCTGGCGCGGCGCTGCGCCGAGCTCGCCGACCGGATCGAGCGTGATCAGCGGTCGCTGGCCCTGACCCAGGCCGTCGACGCGCAGACCGGTGCCCAAGTCGCCCGGGCCGAGGCGCGCGAGGTCCGCACTGCCGAGTCGCGCCGGGACCGCCTGCTAGGCCTGGCGGAACGCCGGCTGACGGCCGGCGATTATGCCGGCGCGATCCAGCCGGTGGAGGAGATCCTGGCGGAAGACCCGGGCAATGCCCGCGCCCTGGCGCTGCGCGCCACCCTGACCCGGGCGATCGAACGCCAGATCGGTGCGCTCAACGTCCTGGCTGCCCGGCTCTACGCCGACGGGGAGATCGACGCGGCGATCCGCGTGTGGGATTCGTCCCTGAAGGTCGCACCGGCCCAACCCGAGATCGTCGAACGGGTCGAACGGGCGCGCCGGGTGCAGGGCAACCTGCAGCAGTTGCGCGCCGCTCCTGCGCCGCAAGGGGATGCGACCGGCTCGCCCTGAGCACGCGGCAGGCGCTGCGACCGGGCCAGGTTCAATACCCGGCGAGTTCCAGGTAACCGCGTCCGAGCAGCTGGTCGGTGACGGCGTCATGTACCGTCACCATGCCCTCCCAATAACGCACGCTCAGGTCCATCCGCTGGTCGTCGAACACGGCCTCAACTCGGAGCCGTTCGCGCCCGTCCAGGGTCAGTTCCCAGGCGACCGGGTAGCGGGTACCGTCGTCGGCCTGCCACCAGCGCCGTGGCGCGAGTGCCAGCCGGTGCGCGTCCAGGCGCTCGGTGCTTCCGTCCTCCCGGGTCAGGCTGCCTGCGCTCAGGGGGTCGGCGCTGCCGTCGCTGCGTCGCAACCGGTAGTACATCAGGTCACGACCGTCCGCGAACTGCAGGGCGAACCAGTCCCAGCCGGTCTGGTCGGGCGCCAGAGCGCTGGTGCTCCACTCGCGATCCAGCCAGGACTGGCCCGTCACTTGGTGTTCCGCGCCAGCGATGCGCAGCCGGCCCTGCGTCGCCAAGCGCGGGATCGAGTAATAGTAGGAAGCGTTGCCCGGTGCGGTGCTCTTGCGGCTCAGCCCGGCCTCGCCCTGCAGCACCGGCGGGCGGCGCTCGCGCAGCTCGAGGTCGAGCGCGAACTGGGGCGTGGCGGCGGTGATCTGCCAGCGCTCGTCTGTCCGGCTGATCTGCCAGTCCTCCAGCCAGATTTCGAGTCGGGGTTCGGTCTGCACCCCGGCCAGGCCTGCGGCCCCGCGGGCGAACCGCTCGGCGGCGAAATGCCGTGCGGTCGTCGCGTCGGACAACGCCAGGTGTCCCATCCACACGTCGCGCGTGCCCCACGCCGAAGCCCGGGCGGCGGGCGCGGGCCGCAGCGCGATGCGGAACAGGGTCACCTGGTAGCCGAAACGCCGGCCATCGGTGCTTGCCAGATTGCCGGTGAAATACCACCACTCGTTGCGGAACGCCGGATGCGCCCCATGATCCGCCGGGAAGTGCAGCGGGCGCGGCGCGGTGGCCAGCGCGTACCCAGCCGTGTCTGCGCCGCCGAGGCGATCGCCGAGGCTCGGACCCGGCTGCGGCGGCGGGCTGCGATCGCAAGCAGCGAGCAGCGCCAGGGCGAACAGGCCCGGCCAGGGGCGCACCTCATTCCTCCCGCAAGGCGGTTGCTGGGGCGAGCCGCGCCAGCCGCCAAGCCGGGTACAGGCCTGCCAGCACTGCCGCCGCGACCGCCAGTAGGACGGCCTCGCCGAATACGGCCGGGGGCAGCAGGCTTTGCATGCTCCAGCCGAAAGAGCGGCGATTGATTACCTGGATCAGCAGTTGCGCCATTGCCCAGCCCAGCGGCAAGGCCAGCAGTCCTGCCGCCAGCCCCATCAGGCCGCATTCCAGGGTCACCAGGCCGGCCAGTTGGCGCGGCGTTACCCCCAGGGCGCGCAGGGTGGCGTGTTCCCGCGCCCGGTCCAGCTGTAGCGCCAGCAGGGCGCTGAGCACGCCGATGAAGGCGACGCCGACCGCGAGCAGGCGCAGCACCCCGGTGATGGTGAAGGTGCGATCGAATACGGCCAGCGATTCGGCGCGGATCTCGGCATTGGCGCGCACCAGCAGG
>JBFZDU010000098.1:0-3130 GCA_041307205.1 Gammaproteobacteria bacterium
CGCGGGGTGGTGGCGTCAGGCGATCCCGCCGCTGGCGACATAAATCGGGGTAGCTCCCGGCGGGCGGTGCCCGGCCAGCCCCAAAGGGAAGGGTCGGTGCCGCAGCGCCGGCCGTTCCCGAACGGTCGGTAGGTCGGCGCCGGTTTTTGGTGTAAAAAGGGCGGGCTCCGGGCCGATCGATCCGAACGGGTGCCAAGATGACAGTAGAGACGCAACAACCGGTCGCAGGCGTGGCGCGCCATAAGGGGTTGCGCGCCAGTCAGGTCCTGTGGATCGTCCTGGCGACCATAATCGCGACCGTGGCGGCCACCTATTGGGTGGTTCGGACCTACGTCTATGCCAGGGACTTCAAGCCGGTCGAGCTGAGTGACAAGGAGCAGCGCCGACTCGACGCCAAACTGCGGGTGCTGGGCTATGAACCCGGGCCGCCAGCCGCTGCCCCGACCGACCCGGCGCAGCGCGAGACCGACGCGGCCTGGCTGCGGCCGGAGGCCTACAGCGAAGCCGGGGCCAGGCGCGAAGTGAGTTTCAGCGAGCGCGAACTCAATGCGCTGGTGGCCAACAACCGCGATCTGGCAAAGAAACTCGCCGTCGACCTTGCCGATGACCTGGTCAGCGCGCGCCTGCTGGTGCCGCTCGATCCCGATTTCCCGATCCTCGGGGGCAAGACGCTGCGGGTGTCGGCGGGGGTGGAGATGGCCTTCCGGCAAGCCAAGCCGGTCGTGATCCTCAAGGGGGTCAGCATCATGGGCATCCCGATTCCCAACGCCTGGCTGGGTGGACTCAAGAACATCGACCTGATCAGCGAGTTTGGTGATCAGGACGGTTTCTGGAAAAGTTTTGCCGAAGGCGTGGAGAATATCCGGGTCGAAGCGGGCCAGCTGAAGATTCAACTCAAGGAGTAGCGGCGCCGTTCGCCGGACTGCCATGGCTGATTGTTGCCGTGACCACCCGCACCTGGCGCCGCTGGCGGCCAAGTGCATGGCGACGAGCGGAATGGTCCGGGCGATAGATCCGGCTCACTTGCTGTCGTCGCCGGTCGTCACTGGTTGCGCCGCGTCGGCCGGGGTGTCGCCGCTGCTTGTCTTGCGCAGCCGCTTCTGCTCCTTTTTCTGTTTCTTGGCCAGGTCCCGCTGGCGTTTCTCGAAGGCGTAGTTGGGTTTGACCATGCGGCAATTCTCCGGTTGAACCTGAGGGTGGAGCCGACAGGGTAAAGCATTTCCCCGCCGGCCGCTGGCCGCGCTGACAGCACCCGGCCAGTCCGGCGTCCGGGCGGTCAGTATTCGCCATCACAGAATTCCAGGCCGACGCCATCGACACACACCCGAACGATCCGGGCGCAAAGGATCTCCGCCTCGACCGGCATGTCCAGCGCCTGCACCTGCATCAGGCTGCCCAACGGCGGGTAGGGCTGCTCACCGGATTCGACGAACAGCCCGCTGTGCGAGACATCGCGGGTGCGGACCACCAGGGTGCCAAAGGCCGGGTGGGTCACCTTGACCCGGGCAGACAATGGCAGCCGGGCGTGTCTTCTGTGCTCCCGCCCAGGCATGTGCGGCGAACCCCCGTAGACAACCGAACGCATTGTAGCCCGGTCCATCGCGTCGCGGCCGGGCGCGGGCGTCGCTGCGAGCGGCTGAATAACCGGGCCGCCCCAAACAAATACTAAGATGGGCCGAGGAACGGGCATGACACCCGTGCTGAAAGCGGGGAAGCGCGGTCAATGCGTGACGACAACCGGAAGCAGGTCAAGAACCAAGCCCAAATAGCGCGTGGCAATCCGAACGGGGAGGGTGGTGATGAACGGGCATGACCCGCGCCAACCCTGGCACACACTCAGTGTGAGCGAGGTCGCGGCGGCGCTGAGCCTGGACCCGGCTGTCGGCCTGACCTCGGAGGAAGCGCCGGCGCGGCAAGCAGACTACGGCGAGAACCGGCTTGCCGAGACGCCCCCGCGACCGGCCTGGCGTAGGCTGCTGGACCAGTTCAAAGGCCTGCTGGTGGCCGTCCTGCTGTTCGCCGCGGTGCTGGCCTGGAGCATCGGCGATCTCACGGACGCGGTCGTCATTCTGATCGTGGTGGTATTCAACGCGGGGCTGGGATTTTTCCAGGAACACCGGGCGGAGCGTACCCTGGCCGCGCTGAAGGAGATGCTGGTGCCGCGGACGCGGGTGCGGCGCGACGGGCGGGTGCAGGAAGTGGACGCCTCGTGCCTGGTGCCCGGCGACATCGTGCTGCTGGAGGCGGGCGACCAGGTGCCGGCCGACGGCCGGGTGGTTGCGGCCCATGCGCTGGAAGTCCAGGAGGCGGCGCTGACCGGTGAATCCCAGGCCGTGGGCAAGACGGCCGCCGCCCTGGCCCAAGCCGAGCTGCCGCTGGGCGAGCGCGGCAACATGCTGTTCATGAATACCGTCGTGACCCGGGGGCGGGCGGAGCTGCTGGTGGTGGCCACGGGCATGCAGACCGAGATGGGGGCGATCGCCGACCTGATCGCCCGCGCGCCCGAGGCGCACACGCCCCTGCAACAACAGCTGGACCTGCTGGGCAAACGCCTGGCGGCGCTGGCAGGCGCGGTGGTGTCAGTGATCTTCGTGTTGAACATCGCGCGCGGTGCGCCCTGGGCCGATGCGGCCATGACCGCGGTGGCCCTGGCCGTGGCTGCCGTGCCCGAGGGCCTGCCGGCGGTGGTGACGGTGACGCTGGCCATCGGCATGTGGCGCATGGCCCGCAAACGGGCCATCCTCAAGAAGCTGGCGGCGGTGGAGACCCTGGGTTCGACCACCGTGATCTGTACCGACAAGACCGGCACCCTCACGCTGAATCAGATGACCGCCCGCGCCGGCTGGTACGCCGGACACCGATTCAGCGTCGGCGGCCAGGGCTATGCGCTGGAAGGTGCGATCGAGCGCGCCGGCGGACCCGATCTCACGCCGCTGCTGTTGCCACTGGCGCTGTGCACCGAATCGCGGGTCCGCGACGGTCGGCTGATCGGCGATCCCACCGAAGGGGCGCTCTATGTCCTGGCGCAAAAAGGGGGAGTCGACCCGGTGGACGAGCAGCGGCGCCGCCCGCGGATCGCGGAGATCCCGTTCGATTCGGCGCACAAGTTCATGGCCACCTTTCACCACCG
>JBFZDU010000099.1:0-2514 GCA_041307205.1 Gammaproteobacteria bacterium
TGTCCAGCTCACCCGCCGTCACGACCTGGTCCCGAACCTGGTGGAAGTGGCCAAGACCTACCTCAAGCACGAGCGCGAGACCCTAGAGGCGGTCACAGCGGCCCGAAGCGCCGCGGTGAGCGAGCTGCGCACGGCGGCCCGCGATCCGGGTGCAGCGGCAGCCATGCGCCAGCTCGGGGCGGCCGAACAGGGTCTGACGGGGGCTCTGGGTCGGTTGCTGGCCTTGAGCGAGGCCTACCCGGACCTCAAGGCGGACGCGACCATGATGCAGCTCTCCGAGGAATTGACCAGCACCGAGAACAAGGTCGCCTTCGCCCGGCAGGCCTTCAACGACGCGGTCATGGACTACAACACCCTGCGCGAGTCCTTCCCGGCCAATCTGATCGCAGGCCGCTATGGCTTCCAGGAAGCGGAGCTGCTCGACATCGGCGACACGGCCATCCGTCAGGCCCCCAAGCTGAGCCTCGGCTAGCCGGCGGCGGGGCGGTGCTCCAGCGGTAGGCTCGCCTGCCATGCGATTCTTCGAGCACCAGGAGCGCGCGCGGCGCCGCAGCCGGGTCCTGGTTCTGGTGTTCGCCCTTGCGGTCGCGGCCGTGGTGGCCGCCGTGGACAGCCTCGTCCTTGCCCTGTCGGCGCTGAGCGGGGGCGCGTTCAGTCCCCTGTTCCCGGGGCAGAGTGCTGGGACCCCGACCGGCCGCATTCAGATCCTGGCCTGGACCAGCGCCCTGACCCTCGCGTTTATCGGCGTGGCGGCCCTGGTTCGGGCCGCGAGGTTGGGCGCCGGCGGGGGCCAGGTGGCCCGGGAACTGGGCGGGGTGGAAGTCGGCTCGGACCCCGCAGACCCCTTGCGCCGGCGTCTGCGTAACCTGGTAGAGGAGATGGCCCTGGCCGCCGGCGTACCGGTTCCAGAGGTCTTCGTGCTGGAGCGAGAGCCCGGGATCAACGCCTTTGCGGCCGGCTACACGCCCGCGGACGCGGCGGTGGCAGTCACCCGCGGGGCGCTGGACAAGCTCGACCGCGACCAGCTCCAAGGGGTGGTCGCCCACGAACTGAGCCACATCGTCAACGGCGACACCCGCATCGACATCCGGCTCATGGGGGCGCTGTTTGGGATCCTGGCCATCTCCCTCATCGGGCGGCGCCTGTCAACGGCAGGGGCCCACACCCGGCGCGCCGGGTCTGTGGTCCTGATCGGCTGGGCACTGCGCCTCATCGGGGCGCTGGGCCTCTTGGCCGGCCGTCTGGTCAAGGCGGCCCTGGCCCGCCAGCGCGAGTATCTGGCAGACGCCTCCGCCGTCCAGTTCACACGCAACCCGGAGGGCATCGCCGGCGCCCTGCGGCGCATCGCCGTGGAGCCATCCGGCTCGCTGCTCAGCGTCGACACCGAGGAGGTCAGCCACATGACCTTTGGTGAGGGTACCCGCACCCGGCTGCTTTCCTCCCACCCGCCCATCGAAGAGCGCATCCGGCGCATCGACCCGCGCTTCCACCCCGCGCAGCTCAAGGCGCTGGCGAAACGGCTCGCGTTGGGGCAGGTGGGCGCGGCCGACGCCCCCAAGGCAGCCGGCACCGCCCCCACGACCCCGGAACCCACGGCGACCATGCCGATCCAGATGCCGATGCCGATGCCGCAGCTCGGCAGCGAATCCATGGAAGCCTCGGGGCTATTGGCTGCTGTCGGCGACCCCGGCCAGGCGGCGCTGCTCGCCGCCGCCCTGGTGGTGGAATCCTTGCCGGACGGACTGCTTGCCGCAGCCCGCTCCCCGGAGTGGGCACCGGCGCTCCTGTGCCTGCTGCTTCTGGCCCCAAACTCGGAACCAGACTCGGAGCCAGACCCGGAGACGCGAGAGCGCCAGACCCTGATCGTCGCCCGCGGCCTGGGGGCCGAGGCCGAGCGGCGTCTGGCCCACCTGCTTGCGGAGCATGCCGCTCCAGCGCCGCGACAGCGCCTGCCCCTGGCCGAAATTGCCTTCCCGGCGCTCAAGCGCCGCCCCCGCGAGGATCTTGCGCGGCTGGACCAGACCATCGATGCCCTTGTCCGCGCCGACGGCCGGGTGGATGTGTTCGAGTACGCTCTGGCCCGCATGTTGCGGGTGCAGATCGCCGATGCCCTTGACCCGCGCCGGGTCCGTCCGGCCGGCCGCCTGGAGCTGGCCGATCTGGAGGCGGAGGCGCGCGCCCTGATCCTGGCCCTGGCGCACCTGGGCCATGCGGACGAAACGGCCGCCTGGGCGGCCGAATGCGCCGGCCTGGCCCTTGCCGGTTGGGTGCCGCACCGGGGCCCTAGCTTACGAGACACCTGGCACGAGGTCTTCGACCGGACCCTGACCCCGCTGAACCGCCTGCGCCCCAGGGCCAAGGGGACCCTGGTCACGGCCTTGGTGGCCACGGCTGCCCACGACCACCGGGTGACCGTCGCCGAGGCCGAGGCCCTGCGGGCCATCTGCGCCGTGCTGCATGTTCCGCTGCCAATGCCCCCGCCCGTGACCGAAGCTCCGCCGCAGACCACTCGCT
>JBFZDU010000100.1:0-2560 GCA_041307205.1 Gammaproteobacteria bacterium
GTGACCACCGTGCCCGGCGTGATCAGGAAGGCAATCGGCCGGGTCTCGGGTTCGTGGTGTGGACTGCGCCGATCCAGGCCGCGCACGATCAGCAGGTCGTACTCGGCCGTGCCGTCGTAGAACGGCGGGTGCAGATCATTGCGCAGGTCGGCGAGGTGGCGGTCGTGAACGCGGACCGCCAGAACCCGGCCCAACCGCTCCTCGCAGCCGGGTTCCTCGCGCACCAGGTCCAGCCACAGCAGGCCATCAGGCCAGGGCGGCTCGCCCAATGCGCTCACCCGCCCGCCGGCCTCGATCACCAGTCCATGCATCGATACTCCTCCCGCCGCCGCCCGGGGTGCCGTTCTGCCCCGCCGGGCCGGTTGGCTCAAACTTACTGCGATCTCGCGCCGTACAGGCCGCGCCTCAGGGTTTATATTGCAGCCATTGGCTCCATCTATCGTGACCTATGAACCTGCGTGACCTCAAATACCTGATCGCCGTCGCCGAGGCACGCCACTTCGGCAAGGCCGCCGAACGCTGCTTCGTAAGCCAGCCGACCTTGAGCGGGCAGATCAAGAAGCTGGAGGACGAACTGGGCGTGACCCTGTTCGAGCGCACCAACCGCTCGGTGTCGATCACCCCGATCGGCACCGAGATCGTCAGCCACGCCAAACTCATCATGGAACAGGCGGACGCCATCCAACAGCTGGCGCGGGCCGCCAGCGACCCGCTGGCCGGGCCGCTGCGGGTCGGCGCCATCCCCACCATCAGCCCGTACCTGATGCCCCTGATCCTGGTGCCGCTGAAGCGCGCCTACCCGCAGCTGCGGCTGGTACTGTCGGAAGAGATTACCGAGACGCTGCTCGAGCGCCTGCGCGCCCACCAGATCGATGCGGCCCTGCTGGCGACCCCGGTGGACGAGCCCGATCTGGCCAAGGTCGCGCTGTTCGAGGAACCCTTCTGGCTGGCTCACCCGGTCGACCACGAGCTCTATAACAAGGACGAGATCACGCGGCGCGACCTGAACAAGATCGATCTGCTGCTGCTGGCCGACGGACACTGCCTCACCGACCAGGCGATGGAGGTATGCCGCATGAGCGAGGCCAACCGCAAGGGCGAGATGGCCGACCTGCGCGCCGCCAGTCTGGAGACCCTGCTGCAGCTGGTCGGCGCCGGCTTCGGTTGTACCCTGGTGCCGGCATTGGCGGTGCGCGGCTCCTGGATGACGGATTCCGGCATCATTGCGCGCAAACTCGACCTCAACGACGCCTTTCGGCGCGTCCAGCTGGTCTATCGCAAGAGTTTCCCCCGCCGTGCCGCGGTGGACGCCCTCGCCCAGGTGATCTGGGAGAACCTGCCCAACACCGTGTCCAGCCTGGCCCCGGCGGCTACCCAGGCGCTGCTGAAACCCCGCAAGCTGCGTGCCTGACGCCGCGACTTGGCCCGGGGCTGGTGCCAGACAGGTGCTGGCCGCCTCACCGGCACGGTGGGAAGAAGGCGTGTTCCCCAAGCACGGTCTGGCAGCGGCGGCGGGTCTGCAGAGCGTGCTCTTCCGCGTGCTGGCCGCGGGCCTCCTGCTCCAGGTCGAGCAGCTGCACCGCGAGCTTACAGGCCTGCGAATTGGCGCAACGTTGCTTGGATCCGCACACGTGCTCGACCAGCGCCTCGCAGGGCGCCTCCATCAGCCGGTCGGCCGCCGCGCAAGGGGCAAAGGCCGCAACGTCCTCCAGTCCCTGCTGGCATAGCTGGTCGGCCCAGTTCGGGTCACTCGTCGCCACCCCGGTCCACTGCATGCCCCGCAGTTGCCGGGCCAGGTCGCAAGCCTCGATGCCACCGCACTCGTTCTTGAGGCCACAGGTCTTGAGCACTAGCGCGTCGCAGGCCGCGCTGCGCTCACGCGCCGGCAGCTCGGTCTTGGCCGGTTCTTCGCCACGGCGCAGCGCCATCACCTCTTCATTGGGGACCATCAGGCCCGAACGCACCGTGATGACCGAGCCGTCCTCGAGCCGGTGCACCCCATCCCACAAGGGTCGGCTGGCACCGTTGCCGGACTCGATCACGGCCCGATTGGTGGTCGGATCGACACTCACCCGGCTGCCGTCTTCGAGCAGGTTCTCCCAGGTCGCGCCCCATGCGATGGTGGCTGGGGCAATAATTGCCAAAGCACAGGTTGCGGCCCTGTACAGCCGGATACTGCGAGTCATGTGAGCGGGTCCTTGTCGGCAAGACGGGAAGTTGGGTAACAAATACCATATTCGCGCGCCGCGTGAACGGTGCTTGTCACTGCGACTGGCGGATCCTTGAACCGGTGCGCAAGCTCAGGCAACCAGCTGATAGCAAGGCGTGTAGTGCCCGAGCAGCTTCATCCGATGCTGGGCGACAAAGGCCTGCAGCAGGTCATCCATGGCGGTGAGGATCGCGCGTTCACCGCGAATCTGGAACGGGCCGTAACGCTCCACGGCGCGAATCCCATCTTCCTTGACGTTGCCCGCGACGATGCCAGAGAAGGCCCGGCGCAGGTTCGCGGCCAGCAGGTGCGGCGCCTGCGCGCGTTGCAGGGCCAGGTCGGCCATGCTGT
>JBFZDU010000101.1:0-6007 GCA_041307205.1 Gammaproteobacteria bacterium
CCAACTCCAATCCCGGCCTTGGGATCGGACACAACCGAATTTCGGAACAATGGACCCCGCGTCGGTGGAAGCAATGATGGAATCGTGCAATAGCCTGCCATCACTGCTTCCACCGACACGGGGTCGGTGGGGAACCGGAAGCGATGGAGATGCCCTGCTAGCCCCTCAGTTGCCGTCCCACCGACACGGGGTCTATCATAACGAAATCCCGGTGAAGCTGTTCCTAATTCGGGAGCAGCCAATGGCTTGCGCGTGCCGCGAGGATTCATAGTCTACCATCACCCGGCCTCGCCGGTGTCGTGCCGACGCTGAAGCGCGACCAGGAACTGCGGCATTTTCTCCAGTTCTTGTTGCCCCCGGCCGCCATCGAGACTCGTCAACCGTTCGTCTTTGTGATAATGTAATAACAATGTGTGTTACATGATGTTATTACAGTACCATTAAGCACGGAGGCCCCCATGAGACCGTCACGCTTCACCCCCCGCCAACTCCTCCAACCCTTCACGCGCAAAAAGGTGGTCACCCGCTCCGAACTCCTCGCGAGCTGCGGCTGCTCTCCCATGACCGCCTGGCGTATCCTGCGCCGCCAAGGCTACCTCACCAGCTACAACCACAACGCCAAGTACTACACCCTCGCCCGCATCCCCACCTTCGACGATCAGGGACTGTGGGCCTACCGCGGAATCCGCTTCAGCAAGTGGGGGAACCTCCTCCAAACCCTCCTGGGCCTGATCGAAGAGAGTTCCGCCGGGAGGACCGCCCGCGAACTGCAGGACATGCTTCACCTCACCAATGTCAAGCCCGCTCTCACCCGCCTGATCGGCCAGGACCGCGTGGCGCGAGAGAAGCTCGGGGGCGCCCTGGTGTACTTCAGTCGGCAGCCGGCACAGCGGGAGCAGCAATTCCAGCGGCGAGAAGCGGCCGTCGCCGAACAACGCCGGGGCCGCCCGCTGCCCGACCCCCACCACGTCATCGCCCTGCTGGTAGAAATGATCTGCCATCCGCGACAGACGCCGCGTCAATGGGCCCGGCGGCTGGCCCGCCGAGGAATCCGCTTGGGGATCGGGGAGATTCAAGCGGTGCGGGAGCATTATGGGCTGTCCGTAAAAAAAGGGCGTTAGAGTTCTTGCGGGTCCGCGCCCAACTGCTGGAGAACTGGTCCGGGCCGTTGCCCGCCGCGGGACGCTTGCCCAGGCACTACGTCCTGGAAGTGGCCAGCACGCGGACCGTGTGCGATGGCTGCGGGGCACCACTCCGCCGCCAGCGAAGTTCCACGCAGTATCCGCGGGGGCTGATGCTCGGCCAGCCGCGGGTCCGTTGTGTCCAGAAGCAATGCATCCGTTGTGGCAGGCGCTATCACCCGGAGGCGTATCGCCAACAGGTGCCGCCGCAGGGAAACTATGCCTTCGACCTGATCGTGCACGTGGGGTTGGCGCGTTTCCGGCAGCACCGGCAGAACCGGGAGATTCAACAGGAACTCCACAGCCGCTGGGAACTATGGCTGCCCACCACCACCATCAACGAGCTGGCCCAGACCTTTCTGGACTGCTTGGCGGCCACGCACCAAGCCCACGCCCCCCAACTGCGGAAACAGCTAGAAAACGACGGCGGCTACGCGCTGCACGTTGACGGCACCTGCGAGCCGGGCACCGACACGGTGTTCAATGCGGTGGCCGGCAATCGCGGCTGGACCCTCACCGGCGTCAAGATGAGCGGCGAAGACGTGCAGCAGATCGCCGGCCTGCTGCGGCGCTGCGCGGAGTCCTTCGGCGCGCCGCTGGGGGTGGTGCGGGACCTGAGTCCCCAAATCCAGGCCGCGGCCGAGGCGGCCCTGCCGGGCGTTCCCGACCTGATCTGCCACTACCACTTCTTGGAGAACGTGGGCAGCAGACTGTGCGAGAAGCCGCACGCGAAACTCACCGCCGGGCTGCGCCGCTTGAAGATCCAAGCCGCGCTGCGTTCGCTGCGGAAGGACCTGGTGCGGTACAGCAAACAGAAGCTCTGCCTTTCTGCCCGGCAGGTCGAACAGTTCCTCCAATCGCCGCAGCGGCTGGCGGATCTGGACCCGCTGCAGGCGCGACGCCTGGTAACGTATCTGGCGTTGCGGTGGATGGAGGACTACGGGGCCGACCTGCACGGCGAGTTCTTCCCCTTCGACTTGCCGAGCTTGGCCGTCTATCGCCGCGCCCTGCAGGTCCATGACTGGCTGGCGGGCCTGACGACCGCGGCCGATTTCCCCCATCGGGAGCTGCCCACGCTGGGGACGATCTTCCGCCACCTGACGCCCCTGAAAGAAGATGCCGAGGTGACCGCGGCTGCGCAGCGTCTGGAAAAGGCGAAAGCCTTGTTGGACGAACTCCGCGGCGTGCTGCGGCTGACCAGCGACCCACGTCGTGCGCTGCCCCAGCCGCTCGCCGAGGCCGATGGGGTGGCCGTCGCTCAAGAAATGGAGCGGTCTCTCCGCGCCTGGATGGACCAATTGCGCGAGCGACTGACCGGGGAACGTGACGCCGACAAGGCGGCCGATCTCCAGACGGTTCTGCGCTACTTGGACAAGTACCAGCACAAACTGGTCGGGCATGTGATCCCGCGGGCCGGCGGGGAGGGGCCGTTCGTCGTCGAGCGGACCAACAACGTCTCCGAGCACCGTTTTGCCACCACCAAACAGGGATTGCGACGCAAACTGGGCACCAAGAGGCTGACCCGCTTCATCCAAGCGATGCGGCCGGAGGAACTGTTAGTCGCCAATCTCGATGACGCCACGTACCTGGAAATCGTGTGCGCGGGGTATCTCCAGAATCTAGCGGCGTTGTTTGCTCAGAACTGGCAAGCCGGGCAAGCGATCCGCAAGGAGCGAAGGAAAAGAGCCACCAACCACCCGATCCCCACCAGGAAAAAGACCCTTCGAGACCAAGGCTTCCTCCCCCGCCTCAAAGGAGCCGTAAACAAGCTGATCGAACTTCTCCTCGGCCGCTGTGCCGCGTAACCGCACGATGCCATAATCGTTCACCGGCATTTCGTCGTCATAGACCCCGCGTCGGTGGAACGGTGCCTGGAAGCTACTGGCCCGCCCGTAGCTGTCAGTCACGCTTCCACCGACACGGGGTCCATTGTTCCGAAATTCGGTTGTGTCCGATCCCAAGGCCGGGATTGGAGTTGGGTTGAGGCCGGTTCGACATTTCACATAGCCTAACAGACCGGTGACGCGTTTCTTGGTGTTTCCCCGGCTTTCGGGGTTCTTTTTTCCTGAGATTTGTTATTGTATGTGATGTGTGTCGTATATGCATATCACAT
This sequence comes from Gammaproteobacteria bacterium, assembly GCA_041307205.1. Classification (GTDB taxonomy): domain Bacteria; phylum Pseudomonadota; class Gammaproteobacteria; order Chromatiales; family Chromatiaceae; genus JARRQB01. The sequence goes on from JBFZDU010000101.1 coordinate 3,295, forward strand.
ACAATAACACGGTGCCACCATGCTCACGGACAGGGAACAGCGAATCGTTAACTGGCTCCAGACCCGGAAGGTCGCGACCATGCGCCACCTGCAGCACCAATTCCAGGTCTGCCACATGACCGTCTTCCGCGCCCTGAAGAAGCACGGCTACTACACGAGCTACAATCACAACGCCGGGTACTACACGCTCGCCGGCCTACCCCAGTTCGACGACTGGGGCCTGTGGGCGTACCGCGACGTGCGCTTCTCACGCTGGAGAACGCTGCCGGAGACCCTCGTGGCCCTGGTTCAGCAGGCCCCGGCCGGACTCACCGCCAGCGAGTTGGAGGAACGCTTGCAGACCCCGGTGGCCAATCTGCTGGCCCGCCTGGTGCAGCACGGCCGGTTGCAGCGTCAGCCGCTGTCGGGCCACCGCGTGGTGTACTTAGCGGCCGCGACCGAGACGGGCGGTCAGCAATGGGAACAGCGGCAACAACAACCGGCGGCAGCCGCCGAAGAGCAGGCCGCGGCTTTGCCGGCCGGATGCCCGGCCCCCGTGGTCATCGCGGTGCTTCGACAGATGATCCTGGCACCCGACGAGAGTTCGGAGCAAGGGGCACGCCAACTGCAAGCCGCAGGTCTGCGAGTGACGGCCCGACAGGTACGGCGAGTTCGGGAGTTCTATGCGCTGGGAAAAAAACGGCGTTGAGCCTGTCCGTCCTGCTGTCCGCGGTGCAACAACAGGCGGCCGAAGATCTGCAGCAGGCCGCCACCCTGCCAGCCGAGGTCTGCTTTCGCTTCGATCCCGCCCAGGAGGCCGGCGGCGCGCAGGCCCCGGACGTGAGCTGCGGCGGCGTCCAGAAGACGGTCCGCCGGACGGTGGTCAGCCTGAAACAGGGTTGCTTTCAGGCATGCGAAACCGTGCGCCACGCCGTCGGCCCCGGCGGTCCCGTGAGCGACCGTTCCCGGCAATTGGCCGCGATCGTCGCTCCGGGTGCCGGGTGCGCCTTCGATCTGATCGCTCACGTCGGTGTCGAGACGTATGTCCGGGGCCGCAGTCTGCAGGCGGTGCGTGCGGAGTTGGCGGAGCGTCAGCCGGCGATCCAGGTTCCGCGCAGTACGCTGTGGGACCAGCAGCAGCGGTTCCTGTTCTACCTGGGCTTCCTGCACCAGCAGGCCATCCCCTGTCTGCGCGAGTACTTGGCCCAGCACGGGCCTGTGACCTGGGTCGTGGACGGGACCACCGAACCGGAAACGGCCGTGTTTTTGGGCATCGAGGAGGCCACCCACGGTCTCTTCTTGGGGAGTTGGAAGATCCCCAGTGAAAACGTCGCGGATCTCGTGCCTTGTTTCCGGCAGGCCGCGGACCAATTTGGCCGGCCGAACGACGTGCTGCACGACTTGAGTCCGACGATGAGCGGCGCTTGTGAGCAAGCCTTGCCGGGCGTCGCCCATCGCGTGTGCCACCAGCACTTGGCACGCGACATCGGCGAAGACCTCTACGCCGCCCCCCAAGCGGCTTTGTGCAAGCGTGTGCGGACGCTGAAGCTGCAGTACCGCTTGAAAGAGCAGCGGCGGGGACAAAACGAATGGCTCCGGCAACGGCTCGACTCCCCGGCCGACTTGGTGCTGGCGGAGGTGCTGGCGGGCCGAACCGTCGCGGTGTCCTGGGACGACACCTTCAGCCGCGAGATCTTGCTGGCGTTCCACTTCTGGATTCTCGACTACCGTAGTGACGGCCGCCGCCGGGGCTTCCCCTTTGATCCGTATCTGTTGTACTTGCCTCGCCGGCTGGTGCGGGCCGGCGAGGCCGTCGATCGGCTGCTCTCTCAGGCCGCGGTGGCCAGCCAGATGCCACAGGTCGTTCGCAACTTCCAAGCCCTGCTGCAAGCGTATCGCACGGACCCCGTGATCTGCGCGGCCGCCGAGCAGTACGAGCGGTGCGGGGTGCTGTTTACGCGGCTCCGGGAAACGCTGCGGCTTTCGCCCGAACACATGGACCAACTACGACAACCGCAGGAACTGCCGGCGGACGAGCAGCGCCCTCTCCAGCACGCCTTGGAGCAGTTGCGGCAGGAGTTGCAGCAGCAAACCGCCGAGGACCACGATCAGGACCGGCCGTTGGCGAAGATTGTGCTGGCCCACCTGGACAAGTACTGGGAACACTTGGTGCCGGCTCCCCTGCCGGCCGCGGGGCAGACTTGGCAGCGGACCACCAATCAACTGGAAAGCGACTGGGGCACCCTCAAGCGACGCCGCCGTCAGACGCATGGCCGCGGCAAGCTCACGCGGGACTTCCAGTCCCTGCCCGAAGAATACCCGCTGGTTCGGAATCTGGAGAACGAAACCTACCTGCAGGTGGTTCTCGGCGGGAGTCTGGAGACGCTTCCCGCCAAGCTGGCCGAGGCCAGCCGTGCAGCCGGCAGTTTTGACGCGTGGCGTCGCCGCCGCCGCCCACGCCTCCTGGGCGAACTTCCTCGGCGACTGCTCCGCGAGGACGACTTTGTCGACCATCTCCTCGACGCTTGCATCCATTCCTGCCCAGCCTCCGCCCACCGGGCCGCCTAGCCGCACGACGCCGCTGAGCAGTTGCTGTGCCAACCGAATTTCGGAACAATAGACCCCACGCCGGTGGAAGCGTGATTGAACGCTACCCGCGCGACCCCACGACCTTGCCCGCTCCCCACCGACCCCGCGTCCATTGTTCCGAAATTCGGTTGTGTCCGATCCCAAG
>JBFZDU010000102.1:0-3969 GCA_041307205.1 Gammaproteobacteria bacterium
CGTCATATGCCGAGGTAACTGAAAGCGACCGAGAAGGCCGCGTCCACCACGATCACTGCGAGGATCGACTGCACCACGCTGCGGGTGGTGCGCTGACCCACGCTTTCGGCACTGCCGGCCACCCGAAAGCCCTGGTAACAGCCCAGGGTGGCGATGATGGCGGCGAACACCGGCGCCTTACCCACGCCGACCAGATACGAGTCCAGAGTCAGCGCGACGCCCAAGCGGTCGATGAAGGTCGCGAAGGCGATCCCCAATTGGGCGTTGGCCATCACCATTCCGCCCAGCATGCCCATGACGTCCGCATATACGGTGAGCAACGGCAGCGCAATGAGCAGGGCCAACAATTTTGGCAGGACCAGCAACTCCATCGGACATATACCCATGCTGCGCAGGGCATCGATCTCTTCGGTCACCCGCATGGTGCCGATCTGCGCCGTGTAGGCAGAGCCGGTGCGCCCGGCAACAATGATGGCAGTGATCAGCGGCGCCAGTTCGCGCACCATCGACAGCCCCACCAGGTCGGCGACGAAGACACTCGCGCCGTACAGCCGCAGTTGCACGCCGCCTTGGTAGGCGATCACCACCCCCAGCAGGAAGGACAGCAGACCGACGATGGCCAGCGCCTTGTAGCCAGCCTCGCCCAGGCCATGGGCGACCGCGCGCCAGCGCACGCGCCCCGGATGCAACAGCTGGGACAGCCATACGCTGCCCATCTCGCCGATGAACGCCAGCAGCTTGAGTCCGTTTCGGGTACCCCCCAGCGTGGCGCGCCCCAGCTGCGCCACCAGCCCCGGACGCACCGGCTGCGGCAGCACCCCGGGGCGCACCCCGGTGGCGCGCACCAGTTCGCGTAGCCCCTGGGCCTGCGCCGATAAGCCGGTCACCTCGACGCAGCGCCCCTGCTGTTCGAGCCGCGTGGCGAGGCGCTGCAACAGCCAGGCACCGCCGGTGTCCATGTGGCGCACGGGCCGCATGTCCAGCTCGATGCGCCCCGCAGGCCAGCGCATGTGCGAGATCAGGCCTTCCATTCGATGCAGTTCGTGCACCGTCCAGTCACCGCCGCAGCGCGCCACGGCGCCATCCCACTCCAGGGTCGCAGCTTGTGACTCGGTCTCGTTCTCGGGGCGCATCGTCGCAACTCTTACGCGTTTATGAGGCGGTCGCAAGTTTGTATCAGCGGCTGGCGCGCAGGCGCCAACTGCGCGCCCCGCGCAAACTCGGCAACGCGCCCCGGACCGAGACCGCTTGCCAACGCGCCATCGCGTGCCGGCATTGCCAGTGACATGGCCAGGGCAAGCGATGCTCTCGATCCCGGCAATCGCGGTGCGCAGTAAAGTCAGCGCGAGGCGCACATAAAAAGACCCATCCCCCGCGCGGGGGGATGGGTCCTCACAGACGTGACGCCAGCGTTGGCTACTGGCTGGCGACCACAGTTGCCGCAGGCGCCATCGGGTTGCCGCGCGTGTGACAGGTGGTGCACGCCACCTGGTCACCGGCGTTGATGGTGATCGCGCGACCGCCGAACCGGATCAGGGTGCGGTCCTGGCGCATGACCGACAGCACCGTACCCTGGCCTTCGACGCCATGGCACACACCGCAGCGGTCGATCATCGTCTGCAACGAGGGGTTTTCGCCCAGCACGTTGCGGTGGTTGTTCACCCACCATTGGGAATAGCCGGTGCTGTCCTTGCCGCCCACCGGGTGCATCCCGTGCGGGCCGCCGAGCCCCCCCTGCACATTGAAGTCGCCCTTGTGGCAGGTGTTGCACTCGATGATGGTGCCGGTATGTCCCTGCAGCTGCCCGGCCGTCACGTTGTCGTTGGCGACGAAGCTCCCCTCGGGTGGCGGCCAGGCGCCCCCGTTCGGGGCATCGGGTGTCACCGGCCATTCGGCGTGGGTGCTGCCGTGACAGGCTTGGCAGAACACGCCCCGGTGCCCGGTACGGGCCGGCAGCCCACTGGTGTCCAGGGTGATCCGGCGCGAGCCTTTGCTCAGCCGGTACAGGACCCGTTTGCCGTCGATCTCATCCTCGGCGAAGCGGGAATTGGGGGAAGAGATCGGCTGCGCCAGGGTACTGGCCGGCTGGAATTGCGTGCCGTCGATAACCACCGGGTCGACGGCCACCGGGGTCCAGGCCTGGAGCAGACGGATGCCGTCCTCGGCGTAGACGAATCCGGTCCTGTCCGCCGGTTGGTTCACCGCATCGCCCACGTGACAGGACTGGCAACCCGGCTCTTCGCCCCAGGGAATGCGCAGGCCGGCACCGGCCGCGGCCGCCTCCGGCGAGCCGAAGGGGTAGGCGCTGGAGAAGGCCACCGAGAAATCGTTGCCCACCTGCTCCATGTCGCCGTGGCAGTCCTGGCAGAAGATATCGGATTTGCCCATGGCGCCGCGCAGGCACTTGGTAAAGGTACCGGGGTGGCATTGGTAGCAGGTGTTCTCCACCGCGCACTGGGCAACGGTCAGGCCGCGCTCGGCACACTCATTGCACCGCCCCGCAGCGAAGCCGCCGGCAGGCCCAACCAGACCCGTCGCCGGATTGAACACGCATTGTTCGGCGGTCACCACCTGGTTGCGGAGATCCTGCAGGTTCGGCGGCGGCATCTCGAAGGGCGAAAACCGGCCGTTGGTCCCGTGGGCGCGGCGGTGGATCGCCCGCGACATGGTCGGCTTGTTGCGCTGCGCCCGGCCGTTGGCATTGGTGAGCCCGCTGGTATCGTCAAACAGGAGCGATCCGCCGAGCGGCCCGACCTGGGCCAGGTCCAGCGCCGGGGTGTAGTGACAGACCTGGCAGACCACCGGCTCACCCTGCACCAGCGCCTTGTTGGTCAGGCAGTTCTCGTTGCCGTTGGGGTTGGCGGCATCGATCTCGCAGGGTATCGGGTTGCCCGCGGTGTCGGTGTAGTTGTTGCTGTTGGTCAGCGTGCGGTTGCGGTCATGGAAGCGCAGGACATTGAGGTCCTGGGCATACTCGACGCTCACCGCCAGCGGCAGCTCGCCGTACAGCGGGTCGTCGAAGGCGGTCGCCACCGGCAGCCCGCCGCCGGGTCCCACGATCGCGCCACCCAAGACGCCGTTGGACGGATCGTTGCTGGTGTGGCAGTTGCGGCAATCGGCCTCGCCGGACACGGGCATCACCGTGTCGACGCTCGCGAGCACCCGGTTGGGCCGGTTTTTGTCGACCGCGGTGACCCGCATCAGCGGATAGGGGTTGACGCGCCCAAAGTCGTCGAAGGTCGTGATGGGGACACCGTCGGCCGAGAACCAGTTGAGCCCGGTCTGGGTGTAACCGAACGGGAAGTTGGCAAAGAACGGCAGATCCGTATCGAACCGGGCGAAGCGCTCGGCGTCATTCTGGACATAGGGGACGCGAATGCCCGGCATGGCCTGCTGGTCGGCCACCAGGCCCGGGAGCACGGCCGGGTCGGGCACGATCAACCCGAGATCGATCGGGATCGGGGGTGGCACTATATCGAACGGGTAGAACGGGTTGTAAGCGCCGGCATTGACCGTATCCCAGAAATTGGTCTTGTAGACCCCGTCAAAGGGCGCCCCCCCGCCCACGATATCGAAGCCCGGCGGCTGCGGGTTGGCCGGGTCGAAAATCGCGTCGAACCGGCTCGAGGCGGCCGAGAACGCGACCCTGACCCTCTGGTCCGTCAGGATCGCCGGCTCCGGTCCCTTGCGGATGACCTGCGCGTGCAGCACGTTGAAGGGCGGCAGGATACTCAGCAGCCGCGTATCCAGGTCGCCGCAGTGCATGCCGAGGTCGTTGATGCCAATGACCGTGTAATCGCGATTGGGAACGATCGCCTGCTCGCGGACGGCCCGGCGCGGCTTGTCATCCCGATTCTCGCTGGTCGAGTTGATCGAGACGGCGGCCGCGGCCGGGCGCTGCCCCGTCACTAGGGGCGGGCCGGGGATGAACGGCGGACCGCCAGCGCCCAGGCCCTGGGCGTAGCCGGC
>JBFZDU010000103.1:0-3557 GCA_041307205.1 Gammaproteobacteria bacterium
CTACCGTCCGTTGCCTCGCCCGGCGTCAGCCAGTTGATCAACCAGAACCAGAAAGCGACGTTACCCAGCCCCAAGCCGACGACGATCAGGCCCATCACCGCGCCGCTGCGAAACGCGATGCGCAGGGCATCCGGCAGCGAGGTGCGGGCCGCGGCTGCGGTGCGGGTCGAGGCGCGGGTCGCGGTCTGCATCCCGATGTAACCGGCCAAGGCGGAAAAGGCACCACCGAACACGAAGGTCAGTGGCAGCCAGGGGCTCTGCACGTCCAACCCGTATGCCAGTACCGCGAACACCGCCGCGACCACCAGGAACACCACCAGCATCACCCGGTACTGCTGCTTGAGATAGGCAATTGCACCGGTACGTACGTGACCACCGATGCGCTGCATCAATTCGGTGCCTTCGTCGCGGCTCAGCATGTCCCGGAAAAACCACCAGGCAAAGGCCATCGCCAGCACCGCCCCGAAGGGCGCAATCCAGAAAACCAGATCAGTCATGAGCATTCATCCACACGTGGTGTTATGTACATTACGCGGTGACATCCCCGGCCACTGCTTGCGGGCGGCTCTCCAGCCGAAAGTATCTCGATACCAGCTGTCGGTGTGCCCGACGGCGCTCGGCACATCGCACCGCGGCGGCAATGTTGCACCACTGCCGAGAAATATTGGCAAGAATCGCACCCGGCGCCTTCCAAGCCGGCGCCGAACCCGCCAGCAATTTTCGCACCAGCCCCCTTCAGCTCATTTGCGTGATTTGGGCGGAGCGCCACCAGTTGTAGTACGTGGATTCCAACTCTTCCTTGCTCGGGAATCGGTAAAAGGCGAACTCCTGTTGATCGCCTACGTAGAACCCGCCCTTCACCATCCGGTACAACACCCCCTGCTTGACTTGCTTGAGCACCAGCTTGCTGGGCTTGCGGCCCTCGTTGCTGGCCAGTGATGTCAGCACATCGCGTAAATGATCGAGGCTCTGGTAAGGCAGATCGGCGGCGGAGCCGCCGGCGGGATCGCAGGCCAGATCGCCCAGCCGTAGCTCCGAGAACACGATCCGCGGCACATTCACCGGCTGTTTAGGGTCGGTAATGGAACGGCAAAACTCGAGCGGATTGAGCCGGCTCGCCACCAGCGGTGAGATTGGGCAGAACTCCTGGTAGAGGTGCAGCAGGCAACCGGGTTCCGGCGCATACTCGGAGCGCTTCAGTTCCAGCGTCTTGCCGTCGTCGGTAACCAGAAACAGGCTGCCCAGGGCCGAAACCGGAATGCGCACCAGGACGGAGTAGATCGAAAGATACACCGAGTTTTTCGGCCGACCGTCCGGCTGCACCACGCAGCGCTCGTCGGCCAGGTGAAAGGGGAAATCGTCGGACCTGAAATCGGGATCGACTTCGAAAAAGATCGCCTCCCCGCGTACGTGTACTTTCTTGCCGACAGCATAGTAAGAACCGAAGTCGGCCGGTTCCAGCATGGACGCGATCAGCGCCTGCGGAATCAACGACAGGTACAGGTGTCTCTCACTCATGTCTCCTCCCGACCCGGCATCGGCACGATCGCACGCCAACACCGGCGTCGTATCTTCCAGGTCTTCTTTAATTCAATGAGGTCCCGGGGTCACAATCGACCGACCACCGAAGCTGCCTCCGCACCTACTCCCGGTACAGTCGGTCTCGCCCCGGCGCCGGGCGAGTTCGGCCCCGCCTTGCGTCGAACCACACATGCTGCATGCGGCCGCCCGTTGCCAATCCTAGCTGCCGGCCGGGACCTCGGCTTGACCAACATCAAGGGCGCTGCGCCAAGATACGTTAAACAGGGGCGAGGAGATCCACAAAGTGTCGAATATCCCCATAAACGATCCTGCTTCCCCGACGCGGTCGGGCTGGCGCCCGCTCGGGCTGGGCTTCCGTCCCTTCTTCCTGCTGGGCGGTTATGCCGCGCCCGCCTTGATCGCCGCGTGGTTGCTGGCCTGGCACGGCACACCACCGCGGCTCGCCACCTATTACGGACCCATACACTGGCACAGTCACGAGATGCTGTTCGGTTATGTGGTCGCGGTGATCAGCGGTTTCCTGCTGACCGCGGTCCGTAACTGGACCGGGCAGCGGACGGCCAGCGGTGTGCCGCTCGGCCTGCTGGCTCTGCTGTGGTTGGCAGGCCGACTGTTGCCCTGGGCCGCTGCGGTGCCCGATGGGCTGCAGGCCGCCGTCGATCTGGCCTTTCTGCCGGCGTTGGCCTGGGCCTTGACCGGGCCACTGTGGGCCGGAACCAACCGGGTGAACCGCCTGTTCGTGCCGCTGCTGCTCGCCATGGCGGTGGCAAACGGCTTGGTGCATGCACAAGCCCTAGGTTGGACCACGGCCACGGCGGCGCGCGGCCTCGATCTGATGCTGGACCTGGTGATCCTGTTGCTGGTGTTCGTTGGCGGCCGGGTCATGCCCTTCTTCACCGAGAAGGCGGTCCACGGCGCAAAGCCGAAGCAGCGCGCCTGGGTGGAGAACCTGGGGTTCGCCCTATTGCTCCTCCTGGGGTTGCTGCACTTGGTGGGTGCGCCGCGCTGGCTGGTGGGGGTCGCGTTCATCGCCGCGGGTCTGGTACAGGCCCTGCGCCTGTGGGGATGGCATCACCGGCAGATCTGGGGCATTCCCATCCTGTGGGTGCTGTACACCGGCTATGCCTGGCTGGTGGCCGGTCTGCTGTTGTCGGGCCTGTGCGCGTTCGCCCTGTTTCCGCCCTCGCTTGCCACCCATGCCCTGACGGTCGGCGGCGCCGGCGTGCTGACGCTCGGCATGATGGCGCGGGTCGCCCTCGGTCACACCGGTCGCGATCTGCAGACCGCTACAGCGATCAACATAGCCTTCGTCCTGATCAACCTCGCGGCAGCCACGCGGGTGCTGGGTCCAGCCCTCTGGCCCGCCGCTTACGTCGGCTGGATTCTGCTCGCCGGCTTGCTGTGGATCCTGGCGTTCGCCCTGTTCGCCTGGCGCTACACCCCGATCCTGTTGCGGCCGCGCGCCGATGGCCGCCCCGATTGAGCGCTTGTTGGCTGCCCGCACCAGGTGTTTCGATGGCGCACAGCCATGGCCGGCCGAGTGACCACTGAACTGCCCGATCTGCAGGCCAAGCCCGCGGCGGGATTCCGCCTGATCGATGCCGATCGGGAGCGCGGCGCCGCCAGCAAGGACCTCCTAGCGATCCAGGTTGAACGGTTCGATCGCGCTGGCACGCGGCCCGGCCAAGTGGTCGCCATGCCGGCCACGGATCCGGCGCAGCTGTTCATCACGCTGTGCGCCGCCGCGCACCGCCGCCTCGCGCTGCTACCCCTGCCCCCGGAACTGCCGCTGAGCCACCGTCAGGCCTTGCTGGCGCGCAGCGGTACCGAATGGCTGGCATCCCCGGACGGGTCGATAAACGCCACCGGCTTCGCCACGTCGAATCACGTCAGCGACACCGGGTTGCGCCTGCTGGTGCTGACCTCCGGCAGTTCCGGCCCGCCGCGCGCGGTGATGCTCGGCGCCGACAACCTCGCAGCGGCCGCGGCCGCGGCCCGTTCGCCCCTCGGACTGC
>JBFZDU010000104.1:0-7410 GCA_041307205.1 Gammaproteobacteria bacterium
CAGCACGTTCACCACCGAACCCTCTACGAACAGGTCGATCGGGTAGGCGACAAAGGCGTAGAAGCAGGTGTCGTCGCCCGGCACGTCTTCGATCGCGTAGGCGCGGCCCTTGTAATAGTCCAGGTCGGTCAGCAGGTCGGTCCACACGGTGGTCCAGGTGCCGGTCGAGGATTCTGCGGCGACCGCCGCGGCCACTTCTTCACGCGGCACGCCCGGCTGCGGGGTGATCTTGAAGCACGCCAACAGGTCGGTGTCCTTGGGCGTGTAATTGGGCATCCAGTAAGTCTCGCGGTACTCTTTGACGCCCGCGTTGTAGGTTTTGGCCATTCCGCATTTCCTCCGGGGAAAGGGTTTATCCATCGATGAACCGGTTGAGCCGGTCACCCCTCGGATGACGTTGGGTGCCGTGTCAGGCAAAACCGGAGTAACTACCAGGAAAAAGGTGCACGAAGTATAGGGGGATCAAGCATAATTAACAGTCAGATTTCTTGATTGGTCACATAAGGAAAGCCTTATGTCGATTTTCCGCCTGCCTGCGTCGTCCGCTGCCCATTAGACTCCTATTTATGCACGTTACTTTGCGCCAGCTCAGCGTCTTTGCATCGGTCGCCCGGCACCTGAGCTTTACCCGCGCCGCCGAAGAGCTGCACCTGAGTCAACCTGCGGTATCCATGCAGGTACGCCAGCTCGAAGAGGCGGTGGGCCTGCCGCTGTTCGAAAAACTGGGCAGAAAGACCCACCTCACCGAGGCCGGGCGCGAGATGTTCCATTACAGTCAGCGCATCGGCCAGGAACTGCGCGAGGCCGACGAGGTGCTGACCGCGCTCAAGGGCGTGCGCCGCGGGCACCTGCGAATCAGCGTGGCGACCACGGCGAACTATTTTGCGACCCGCCTGCTGGCGGCTTTTGTGAGGGAGTTCGCGGGCCTGACCTTCAGTCTGGACGTCACCAATCGCAAGACGCTGTTGGACCAGCTGGCCGCCAACGACACCGACGTGGTGATCATGGGCAAGCCGCCGGACGGCTTGGAGCTGGAGGCCATCGCGTTCATGGAAAATCCCCTGGTGGTGATCGCCCCGCCAGGGCACCCGCTGGCGCAGCAAGCCCATCCGATCGCGATCGAGCGGCTGCGCGACGAGACATTCGTGGTCCGGGAGCGGGACTCGGGGACCCGCAGCGCCATGGAGCGCTTTTTTGCCGATCGCGGTATCGCGCCCCGCGCCGGCATGGAGATGACCTCCAACGAGGCGATCAAGCAGGCGGTCGAGGCCGGGCTGGGCCTGGGGCTGGTGTCCATCCATACCCTGGAACTCGAACTGGAGGTGGGCCGTCTGGTGGTACTGGACGTGGAGGCGTTTCCAATCCTGCGGCACTGGTACATGGTGCATAACCGTGGCAAACGCCTCTCGCCGGTGGTGGAGGCCTTTCGCGATTTCCTGCTCGCACCCGCTGCCCGCAACCTGCTTGCCGCGCCGCGCCTGCCGACGCAGTGAGGTTCAGTCCGCGTCCGGCGGTGGCGCCCCGCGGCGCAGCAGGATCAGCACCGGCGACGACCTGGCGGCCGGGATCTGTGCCGAGGTATAGGACAGCGCCGGGTCGTTCCGGGTATCGAGCCAGTCCTGCACCGCCGCGAGTTCCGTGGTGCCGCCGGGGTGCCCGACATACACCAGGGTTGAAATGATCCCGCCCGGCCGCAGCGCCGCCCAGGCAGCGCTCAATGCCTGGCGCGTGGTTTCGGGCCGGGTGATGCAGGACTTGTCCGCCCCTGGCAGATATCCGAGGTTGAACATGACCGCGGTCGGCGCTGGTCGCCCGCACAGGTAGTCGGCCAGGTGTTCGTGGCCGGCCTGGTGGAGTTCCACCCGGTCCGCCAAACCAGCGGCGGCGAGGCGGTCCCGCGTCGCGTTGAGCGCCGCGGGTTGGATGTCGAAGCCGATGACCCGGCCCGCCGCGCCCACGGCGCGCGCCAAAAACAGGGCATCGTGGCCGTTGCCCAGGGTGGCGTCTATGGCCAGATCGCCGTGGCGCAGGACCGCGGCGACCGCCGCCTGGGCCAGGTTCGTCAGTGGCCGCGGTCTAGGCATGGCGGGCGATGTCCGCCTCCGGGGGCAACGGGGCGCCCGTTTCGAGGTGAGCGGCGAAGCGCGCGGCGTACCAGGGGACGGTCAGGCTGCCCTTGGCGCCGAAGCCGTTGAACAGGGCGAGGGCCGGGGCACTGGGGTGCCGGCCGAGGAAGGGCGCGCGGTCCAGGGTGCCCGGTCGAACGCCCGCGTGTTGCGCCTCGACGCTGAGGCGCGGGGCGCGACCAAGCAGCGCGGCGAGTCCGGCCAGCACCTGGGTGCGCCCCTCCCGGGTCACCCCGAGGGCGATGCCGTGGTGGTCGTGCGTTGCCCCCACTCGGTACCGGCCGTCGACCAGCGGGATCAGCCAGTAGGCGCCGTTGACGATCCGGTCCGGCATGGGTTCGTCGGAACTGAAGGTCAGCATCTCGCCGCGGTCGGGCTGGAATGGCAGCCAACCGAACCAGCGGTTGGCTTGGCCGCGATGCCCCTCGCAAAACACCAGCGTGCGGGCACGCAGCCCCTGCCAGTGGACGCCGTCGGTTCGGAGTTCGATGCCCGCAAGGGCCAGCTCGATGCGGCGATAAGCGTCGCACCTTTCAAGGTCGCCGCGCAGGTCCGCCAATAGCCGTGGGATATCGAGATAGCCGGTGGCGTGCTGGTGGAAACCGCCAAACGGGGCGCTGAGCGGCTGGCCGCTGGCGGCGGCCGGAAACCGCGCGCCGAGCAGTGTGGCGGCACCGGGTTCGCTCGCCCGCCGCTTCCAGAACCGCACCTGCTCGGGCGAACGGAACAGCCGAACCATGGGGAGCGGGTGGAAATGGTTCTGGCCGAAGCGGCCGCCAATCTCCCGATAGAGCCCCTGCGCCGCTGCCAGCCAGTCGGCGACGCGCGCCGGGCGCGTGAAGCGCAACCCGGCCAGCGGATTCACCAGCCCGGCCGCGGCGACCGAGGCGGCGCTGCGATGGCCGTCGTCGAGCACCAGCACGCGGCAGCCGCGCCGTCGCAGGACCCAGGCCAGCAGGCTGCCGGCCAGGCCTTGACCGACGATCAGGTAGTCCCAGTCGTAAGGGGTAGCCATGCCGCGGATTGTAACGGGGAGCGGCAGTCGAGGCCCGGTCGGGGTGTCCGTGCCAGGGTTGCCCCGGCGCGCTGTCGGGGCACCGGGTCGCGATCGGGATCGCGGCGAAGGAATCCGGGGGTGGCCCCCTACAGCACCAGGAGGCTCGTGCCCGCCACGCCCGCGCCGATCAGCGCGCCGGCCAGCACGTCACTGGGATAGTGCAGGCCCAGCACCAGGCGCGAGGCCGCTACCAGGGCGGCGAAGGGGGCGACCAGCAGCGCGGCGGGCGGGAAGTAAGCGGCGAGCACCAGGGTGAAACCCACCGCGTGCATGGTGTGCCCGGACGGGAAGCTGTAGCGGTCCAGGGCCGGGGCGTGGCGCCGGATGCTGGCGTCGAAGTCGCAGGGCCGGGCGCGCAGGGTCCCGATCTTGAGCGCCTTGTACAGGCTCAGCGAGACGGCGCCGACCAGCAGCATGTGCAGCGCCGCGCGCAGCCCGGCCGCGCCGTACAGCGTCGGCAACAGGCTCATCAGCAGATACCAGAAGATCCCGTCGCCCAGGCGGCTGATCACCGCAAAAAAGCGCTGGACTTCGAGCTGATCGCCGTGCCGATTCCAGCGCAGACAGAGCGGGGCCTCGAAGCTGTTCATGCGGTCAATTAGCATTTTCATCGTTGCTGGTCTCCGCGGTGGGATTCGCCAAGTCGTAGAACAGGGTCTCCAGGCGCGCGATCACGGCCGGCCAGGCATGCTGCAGCGCGGTCGTGCGGGCGGCGGCGCCCAGCCGTCGCAGGGCCGCCGGGTCGCATGCCAGCTCGCGGGCCTGACGCACGAAGCCGGTCGCGTCGCCCGGGCTGCTCACCCGACCGTTCTCGCCGTCCGCGATCAGCTCCTTGGCCGCTGCGGTGTCGTAGGCGATCACCGGCAGGCCGCTGGCCATGGCCTCCAGCACGACATTGCCGAAGGTCTCGGTCAGGCTGGGGAACAGGAACAGGTCGCCGCTGGCATAGTGCCGGGCCAGGTCGGCGCCGATCCGGGCCCCGGCGAATATGGCCTCGGGGCAGGCCTGTTGCAGCCGCTCGCGGGTCGGGCCGTCGCCCACCAGGACGAAGCGCGTGTCCGGCAGCCTGGCGGCAATGGCGCGGTAGGCCCGCAATGCCAGGTCGACGTTCTTCTCCGGCGCGATGCGGCCGACGTACAAAACCACGGGGCCGGTCGCGACCGCGCCCCAGCTCGCGCGCAGCTCGGGGTCGCGGCGCTGCGGGTCGAACAGGCCGGCGTCCACGCCTCTGGGCCAGGTGTGGATATGGTGGAATCCCTGTTGCAGCAGGGCGTCCGCCATCTCGCGCGTCGGGGTGAGGGTGCCGGCGGAACTGTTGTGAAACCGGCGCAGATAGTGCCGGATCAGCGGCGACAACGGGCCGATGCCGTAATGACGGCTGTACTGGTCGAAATTGGTGTGCATGCCGGTCAGCGCTGGGATGCCGCCCGCGCGGGCGGCTTGCAGCGCGGAGCGGCCCAGCGGCCCCTCGGTGGCAATGTAGGCGGCGTGCGGCCGGAACTGTTGCCACAGGCGGCGAATCCGTCGCCCGGCCGGCAGTCCCAACTGCAAACCGGTGTAGCCGGGTAGGGGCAAGCCGGCAGTAATCTCCTCCCGGGCGGCCGGGGTCGGGTGTTCGCCCGCGGCCAGGCGCTGCCCCGGACGAATCAGCAGCAGCTCATGCCCGCGGCCGCTAAGCCCTAGCACCATCTGGCGCAGGGTGTTGGCGACCCCGTTGATCTCGGGCGGATAGGTTTCGGTGACGATCGACAGGCGCAAGGCCGGGCGCGCCAAAGCCGGGTGGGTGGCGCCTGGGGTGGGGCTTTCCACCGGCAACTCCCTGGGTCAGGCTGCGGTGAACGGGGCCGCGGGGCGCGACCGGGCCGCGCGTTCGGGCTCGGCCGGTGCATCGATCGCGGTGCGGATCGCCCGGCGTGCCGTCTCGGCGGCGCTCTTGCGGTCGATACCGGTCATGTCGATGGGGGTGCCGAAGGTGACGCGCACCTGAGTGCGGCGGCGCTTCAGTACCCCGATCAGGTTATGTACCAGGGTCTGGTCGCCGATGAATGGGGCGAGTGGGTCGAGCCGGCCGTCGATGTGGTAGCGCAGCCCGACCGGTACAACGCGGGAGCCGGTGTCGATCGCCGCGCCGAACAGGCGCGAGAAGAACGGACGGACATCGCTGCCGTCGGTGGTGGTGCCTTCCGGGAATAGGGTCAGCAGCCCGTCGGCCGCCAGGCGGTCGGCGATGGCCCGGGTGACGGCGCCGGCCTGGCCGCTGCCGCGTTGAATGAGCAGGGTTCCGGTCGTTGCTGCGAGCCAGCCCACCACCGGCCAGGCTCGCACTTCGTCCTTGGACAGGAAGTTGGTGTGCACCAGCGCCGCGATGACCGGCACGTCCAACCAGGAGACATGGTTGGATACCAGTAGTGCGGGCGCCGTCGGGCGGTGGCCGATCACCTCCACCTCGACCCGCAGGATGCGCAGCAGTCGCTCGTTCCACCAGGAAACGACATAGGGGTTGTGCCGGTAGGCGCCGCTGGAACGCTCGCGGCGTCCCAGCAGCAGCGTCAGACCCACGCCCACTGCCAGGTGCAGCAGAACCAACGATACCCGCCAGATCAAACGCAACCAGCCCAGCAAGGTTCAGTCCCGGGCCGCGCGCTGCAGGAAGTGCCGCGAATAGGCGGTGTCTATCCGGTCGACGTCGACCAACACCAGCACGTCGGCGACATTGAAGGCCGGGTCGTGGCAGGGCTCGCCCGCTGCCCGGGCACCAAGCCGGAAGTAGGCCTTGAGCAGCGGTGGCAGCGGCGCCGTGATGGTCGCATCGTCGTAAGACGGGGGTCGGGGTACCGCACGGCGCGGCGTGACCCGCAGCCGCGGGTCGGTCATGGCGTGCTGGCGGATACGGTCCATGATGGCGTGGGCGTGGACGCCGCCGTCGTCCAGCGCAATGCTGGCGCAACCGAACAGGTAGTCGACCTGGTGTAGCTGGACGAACGCCGCCAGGCCCGACCACAGCACCGCGATTGCGCCGCCCTGACGGTACTGCGGATCGACGCAGGTACGGCCAACTTCCAGGCGCCGCCCCCGCAGTGCGAGGAGGCTGTCCATGGCGAATTCGCTTTGCGAGTAGAAACCGCCGGCCTGCGCCGCCTGTTCGTCGAGCAACAGGCGGGTGGTCGCGACGACGCGGCCGGTGGCGCGGTCGCGCACCAACAGGTGCTGGCAGTAGGGGTCGTAAGCGTCCTGGTCCAGACCGTCGGTGGCGCCCTCCAGGTGGGCGCCCTGTTCCTGGGCGAAAACCTGGTAGCGCAGCCGCTGCGACTCGCGCACCTCGGCCGCGGTGGCGGCCAGTTCGGTATAAAGTCGGCCAGACTCCGGGACCAGTGCCGGCTGTAGTAACGCACTCATAGGATAGTCGCGTGCCAGTTGGGATCTTGGCCGCATGTTAGGTGTTTAACTTTGCAGTTCAGGGACATCTCCGTGACAACTCGGTTGCGGTCGGGCTGCGGTGCTGCCCCGGCCCGCGGCCATGTTACACCAGCCGGGGCCTGGGCCTTTTGCGCTGTCCGTCGCAGGTGCAGCAGCTGTTGCAGTGCACAAATGAGTTACACTTACCGCCTTGTCGCGCGTCCGGCCAGGGGGCGAACGGGCGCAGCAAGGGCAGGGCAGGCGACCGGCGATCCCGGGCCGCGGCTCGACAGGCACTGGGCCCCGCCGGCGTTGGCTGCGAGGCCCGCCTACCCCGTCATCTGAGGCATCCAACGGCATCCAAGTTATGGCCGACGACCAGCTATCACCGCAGGCAGAGCTGCTGTCGCAGATTGATTCGCCGCAGGATCTGCGCCAGCTCGATCCCGGCCAGCTGGCCCAGGTGGCAGCGGAACTACGCCAATTCCTGATCGGCACCGTGTCGCGCACCGGTGGGCATCTGGCCGCGGGTCTCGGCGTGGTGGAGCTGACGGTCGCACTGCATTACGTGTTTGACACCCCGAACGATCGCCTGATCTGGGATGTCGGGCATCAGGCCTACCCGCACAAGATCCTGACCGGCAGGCGCGACCGCATCCGAACGCTCCGCCAGGGCGGCGGCCTCTCCGGCTTCACCCGCCGCGCCGAGAGCGAATACGACCCTTTCGGCGCCGCCCATGCCTCGACCTCGATCTCGGCAGGCCTCGGCATGGCGGTCGCGCGCGACCTCGACGAGCGCGCGAACGCGGTCATCTGCGTGATCGGCGACGG
>JBFZDU010000105.1:0-10014 GCA_041307205.1 Gammaproteobacteria bacterium
GCGGCGCGTCGCCGCCGCCGCGCCGCTAAGTCAATTGCCGCCTGCACCTGCCGCCCCGGTCGGCCCCCTAGCCATGCTGGATACCCTGCACCGGATCGTCAGCGAGGTGAACACGGCTTCCGATCTGGAGGACGTGCTGCGCATCATCGTGCAGCGGGTCAAGAGGGCGATCAGCGCCGATGTGTGCTCGGTCTACCTGACCGACTTCGAGGCCCGGGCGCATGTGTTGATGGCCACCGACGGACTGCGGCCCGAGGCCGTGGGCAAGGTCACACTGCCGTTGGGGCGCGGTCTGATTGGCTTGGTGGCGGAGCGCGCCGAGCCGCTCAACCTGGACGACGCCCCCAGCCACCCGCGCTACCTGCGCATCGTCGAGACCGGCGAGACCCAGTACCACGGCTTCCTCGGCGTACCCATTATCCAGAACCGCAAGGTGCTCGGGGTCCTGGTGGTGCGCCAGACCGTGCCACGGGCGTTCACCGACGACGAGGTGACCTTCCTGTTCACCCTCGCGGCGCAACTTGCCGGCGCCATCACTTGGGCCCGCGCCAACGGCGAGCTGTCTGGCATCGCCCCCGAAAGTCATGGGGTCGGTCGGTTCCTGACTGGGCGTCCGAGCAGCAGCGGGGTGAGTATCGGCCATGCCGTGGTCGCCTACCGCCCCGCCGACCTGGACGCGGTACCTGACCGGGCCGCCGACGATGTCGAGCAGGAGGTGGCGACTTTCCGCGCCGCGGTGAGTGCGGCGGAGGACGACCTGCGCGCCCTCAAGGCGCGGCTCAGCGACCGGCTGCCGGCCGAAGACCAGGCGCTGTTCGACGCCCTGCTGCTGATGTTGGGTGGCGACACCCTGGTGACCCACACGATCGGCGGTATCCGTAGCGGGCATTGGGCCCCGGGGGCGTTGCGGCGCACCATCGAGGAACATGCCCGGGTGTTCGACGCCATGGACGACGCCTACCTGCGCGAGCGTGCCTCGGATGTGCGCGACCTTGGACGGCGGATCCTGCTGCATCTGCAGAGCGACGCGCCGCGCCAGGCGGACTTCCCCCCCGACACGGTGCTGGTGGGCGAGGAGGTCAGCGCCATGCAGCTGGCCGAGGTGCCACCGCGCTGGTTGCGGGGCATCGTCTCGGCAACCGGCTCCAATTCTTCGCACGTCGCCATTCTGGCCCGCGCCATGGGGATCCCGGCGATCATGGGTGTGACCGACCTGCCGGTCAGCCGGATGGAGGGCCGGGAGATCATCCTCGACGGTTATCGCGGCCGCGTCTATCCCTCCCCGCCGCCCTCGGTGCGCGAGGAATACCTGCGCCTGATCGACGAGGAACGCGAACTCACCGCCGAGCTGGGTGCGCTGCGCGGCTTGCCGGCGGAGACCACCGACGGCGTGCAGCTGCCGCTGTATCTCAATACCGGCCTGGTGAACGAGACCAATTCCTTCGGCAACGACGAGGCGGCGGGCATCGGGCTGTATCGCACCGAGCTGCCGTTCATGGTGCGCGACCGGTTTCCCGGCGAGGCGGTGCAGGTGTCCAACTATCGCCGGGTGATCGAGGCCTTCGCGCCGCGCCCGGTGATCCTCCGCACCCTGGACATCGGCGGCGACAAACCCCTGCCGTATTTCCCGGTGGTCGAACAGAACCCCTTCCTGGGCTGGCGCGGCAGCCGGATTTCGCTCGATCACCCGGAGATTTTCATCACCCAGGTGCGGGCCATGCTGCGGGCCGGCGTCGGTTTCAACAACCTGCAGATCATGCTGCCCATGATCACCAGCGTGTCCGAGGTGGACGAACTGCTGTTGCTGATCCAGCGCGCCCACGACGAACTGGTGGAGGAGGGTTACGCGGTTTCGATGCCCCGCATCGGGGTGATGGTGGAGGTGCCGGCCGCGGTGTACCAGGTCGAGGAATTGGCCCGGCGTGTGGATTTTCTGTCCATCGGCACCAATGACCTGACCCAGTATCTGCTGGCCGTGGATCGCAACAATGCCAAGGTGGCGGATCTGTTCGACGACCTGCACCCGGCCGTGCTGCGCGCGCTCGATCAGGTGGTACGGGGCGCCAGGGTCTACAACAAGCCGGTCAGCGTGTGCGGCGAACTGGCTGGCAACCCGCTGGCCACCGTGCTGCTGGTCGGGCTGGGCGTCGACAGCCTGAGCATGAGCGCCGGCAGCCTGTTGCGGGTGAAGTGGGTGGTGCGCAGCATCAGCGTGTCGCGTGCCCGCCAGCTGTTCAAGGCCGCCCTGCGCATGGAATCAGCGCAGCAGGTCCGGCGCTTCATGGAAGGCACGCTCGACGACATGGGCTTGGGCGGACTGGTGCGGCCGGGACGTTGACGAGCGGTTGCGGAGCGTGGCTTCGCGCCGGGTGCGCCGCCGGCTCAGCAGGTTCACGCGGTTGCCCCGCGCTCCGCCCTCTCCCCGCGGGAGGGGGCGGCCGGCTGCAGCGCCGACGCCTCTACAGGTAAGCCGGCAGGTGCGAGCGGATGGCTCCCGGATCCAGGGTCGTCAGGTTTTTGGAGATCTCCTGGCTCACCAGGGCGCGCATGCAGTCCGACTGCTGTTTGCGCAGCAGGCCCAGAAAGGCGGGCGCGGCGATGATGTAGAGCTTGTCGAAGGCATGTTGGTTGCGTGCCTGTTCCAACTCGTGACACAGGTCGGCAGCGAACCGGATCGACTCCTCGTCCTTGGCCTCGTGCTCCTTGCCAAAACCGTGCGTCGTGCCGCTGTAACCCACGCCGCTGCCCGACCGGTCGCTGACCAGGTCGCCTTCGTGCAAGCGGGCTTCGGGATGGGCCAGGGTCTGGATTTCGACCAGGTCGCTGGAGGGTTTGTCGGCGGCGAAAATACGGGCGCGGCTGGTGTCTGCGACCACTACCCAGGTCTTGGTCATAGTTGCCTCCCTTTGCGATGCGGGCCGGTCGGTGCCGGCGATGCAACGAACCCGGTCTGCGGAACTGCTCAGCCCGGTCGTTGAAATGCCATGTAGTCAAATTACAACGATGTCCGAGCCGGCGCCAGCGGCGCGCGGTCGCGGCGGGTCAGGGCGCCGGCCTGGCGGACTTCCGGCTGGGCCCCATGGAGATGCGGTACAGCAGGGGTATCACGACCAGGGTCAGCAGGGTGGAGAACGCCAGCCCCCACACGATGGCGGTGGCGACCGGGCCCCAGATCAGCGATTTTCCGCCCAGGCCGGTGGCCAGCGAGAACAACCCGGCGATGGTGGTCAGCGAAGTGATCAGGATCGGGATCACGCGGCGCCGCGCGGCATAAATGGTGGCGTGCAGCACGCTCATGCCGACGGCCAGGCGCTGGTTGGCGGCGGAGATGAGCACGATGGCGGAATTGACGGCGATACCGGCCAGCGCGACCACGCCATACAGGGTGTACAGGCTGAGCGGGTTGCGGCTGATCAGCAGCCCCAGCACCACGCCGGTGAAGGCCATCAACAGGGTGGACAGGATCATGAGCGGCTGCCAGTAGCTGCGGAACTGGGTGCCGAGGATGGCGTACATCACGCCGACCCCCAGCACGAACAGCAGCAGGATGGCGTCCAGGCTCTCCTGCAGATCGTCCAGTTCGCCCTCGAACGACAGGTCGATGTTGGGAAACTCACCGCGCCGCTCGGCCCATGCCGCCTTGATCATCTGCACTGCCTGGGGTGAGTCGAGCACGCACAGCTGCCAGTCCACCGGCTCGCCCAGCAGCTTGGGCAGCTGGCAATTGGCGAAGGTGTCGGTCGGCTTGTCTGCGGCCAGGTCGGCCTGGACGGTGATGGCGCGGCGGAAGTTGTAGTGGCGGATGTTGCCCAGGCTCGGCTGGCGGGTGGCGCGGACCAGTTCGGCCAGCGGGATGCCGCCGCCGTCCGGCAGCGCCAGGCGGAAGTCCAGCAGCTGGGCGATGTCGGTATCGGGCCCGCGGTCCGCGAGTACCCGCACCTCCAGCTTCTCGCCGGCATCGCGCATTTCGGTGACCACCTGCCCGTCGACTAGCAACTGGAGGTTGCGGCTGACGTCCAGCGGGTTCAGGCCGGCGCGGTTTACCGCGTCCTCGTCCAATTCCAGAACCAGCTCCGACCGGCCGCGGCTGGCGTCGTCGTCGATCTCGCTGACCCCGGGGATCGCGCGCAGGATCTCGCCCAGCACAGCAGCGGCGCGCTGGATCTCGTCGTAAGCGTCGCCGCGTACCTTGATGTCGATGGCCTTGCCCGCCGGCGGTCCGCCCTTGAGCACCAGGAAGGACAACTGCAGCGGTCCTGGTGTCGCGAGCACCTCGGCACGCAGGGCGGCGGTGATTTCCTCGACATCGCGCATCCCAGCCGCCCGCGGGTTGAGGCCCACCAGTATCTGGCCCAGATGATCGCCGAGGCGCGGTTCGGTTTCGGTGAACATGCTGCCGGCATAGCTGACCACGGCCCGCGCCTCGCCCGGCCGCAGGCCTGCCGCAACCTTGCGTTCCACTTCCTGCACCTTGGCCAGGGTGTGTTCAAGGGGCGTGGCCGGCGGCATCTCCACGCTCACGTAAAACAGCCGGATAGTGTCGGCGGCGAAGAAATCGGTACGGATCAGTCCGGCCGCCACCGCTGCAACGGCGCCCACGAACAGCAGCAGCACGGCGGCGAGGGTGAGCCAGCGATGGCGCAGCGCTTTCACCAGCAGCCGGATATAGCGGACCTGCAACCAGTGGGTCAGGCGCTCGCGTGCCCGGTGGATGCGCGACGGGCGATCGAACCGGACCCGTGCCGCGATCACGTGGGCGGGCAGCATCCAGAAGGCCTCCAGCAGCGACAGCGCCAGGGCGATGACCACGACCATCGGCACCACGCGCATGAAGTCGCCCAGGATTCCCGGCAGGAACATCAGCGGGCCGAATGCCGCCATGGTGGTGAGCACGGCCGCGGTCACCGGGGCGGCGACTTCGCGCAGGGTGTCGAGCGCCGCCTGCAGGGCATCCGCGCCGTGGCGCAGCCGGTAATAGATCCCTTCGACGACCACCACCGCGTCATCGACCAGCATCCCTAGCACTATGACCACCCCGAGCAGCACCATCACGTTCAGGGTCTCGCCGACCATCGCCAACACCCAGAAAGTCCCGGCCAGTACGAACGGGATGCCGATGGCGGTGAGCAGCGCGATCCGCGTGCCCAGAAACGCCCAGGCGACGCCGAGTACCAGGAGCAACCCGATCAGGGCGTTGTTCTGCATCAGGTTTATGGCGTTGCGGGTCGGAGTGGTCTGGTCATCGGTGAGCACCAGTTCGACGCCGGTGTGCGTGGCGAGGGCATTGCGCGCTTGCAGGTAGTCCTTGAGCCGGTCCACCAACTCCAGGGTATTGGCGTTGGTCTGCTTCATCACCGCGAGCAGCACGGCCGGCCGGCCGTCGACCCGGGCCAGCTGATCTGCCTCGGCGCGGGCGCGCTGCACGCGGGCGACATCGCCCAGGCGGACCTCGCCCGGGGCGCCAACCACCGGGCGCGAGGCCAGGTAGAGCGGATCGGCGTCCGAGCCGGCCAGGCGGACCAGCCAGTCCTGGCTGCCGAGCCGGGTATCGCCCGCGGCGATGTCTTGGAAATAGGCGCTGACCGTATCCGCGACCTGTCCGGGCGTCAGGCCTAGGGTCTCCAGGGCGTCGGGCGCGAAGCGCACCTGCAGTTCGGGGTCCGCCAGGCCGATCGGATCGACTCGGTCCACACCGCGAATCCGTTCGAGATCCTTCTCCACATTGCGGGCCTGGATGCGCAAGTTCTCGTCGAAGGCCTGGCCGACCACGGCGATCGAGGCCGACGGAAAGGCGTTGGCGCTGGTGATCTCCAGGATGATCGGGTCTTCTGCCGCCGCCGGCAGTTCATCCTCGGCGTTCTGGATCTCGCGCCGCAGGTCGCTGATACGTTTGTCGAAGGTCCGGGTGTCGATGTCCTGAAACCGCACCAGGATGCTGGACACCGATTCGCGGCTGTTGGAGGACATGAACTGGATGTCCTGGAGCTTGCGGATGGCGTCCTCCAGAGGGTCGGTGAGCTTCTGCTCCACGTCCAGCGCCGATGCCCCCGGCAGCACGGTGGTGACGATGATCCAGTTGAAGTTGATGGTCGGGTCCTGCTGCCGCGGCAGGATCTGGTAGGACAGCAGCCCGACCACCAGCACCAGTAAGAAGGTCAGGTTGGCGAGGACATGGTTGCGCAGCAGCCCCTGCAGCATCGGCGGTAACCGGCGTCAGTCGGCCGCAGGCGCCACGGGGTGGGGCGCGGGCGCGACCGTATCGCCGGCGTTCACCCGCTGCCGGCCGTCGATGATCAGCAGCGTGTCCGGCGGCAGCGTGGTGGGCGCGGCGCGGCCCTCCAGGGCCCCCGGCAGGGGATGAAAATAGGCACGTCCGTCGTTCATGTAGAACAGGCCGAGCGTGCCGTTGCGCCGCACCGGCAGTTCCGCGGGTACCAGGCGCGCGGCCTGCTGCCACACCAGTCGCCCGGCCGCGCCCGCCGGTGCGCCCATCCCGGTGAACTCGAGCCGTACTTCGCGGGTGCGCTTGCGGGTGTCGACCACCTCCAGCAATCGGCGCAGCCTGACGGCGTGGCGCTCGCCGAGATACTCGAACCAGGTCGTGGCGGCACCGACCAGGTCGGCTGCTTCGGCTGCCCGTAGCTCGGCGCTCACCTCGTTGGCATCGAGCTGCACCAGGCGCACCAGCGGCGTGCCGGGGTCGGCCAGGGCCCCGACATCGGCCAGGCGCGCCGTCACCACCGCGGCGAAGGGGGCGCGCACGGTGCAGTGTTCCACCTGCAATTCAGCCTGCACGACGGCCTGCTGCTGGGCCGCGAGCTGTGCCTGCAGGCTGGAGAGATCGCGCTGGCGCTGGTCCAGCGTCTCGTCGCTGATACTGCGGCTCTTCTTCAGGTCGCGGGCGCGTTCGAGCTGGCTGGCGGCGAAGCGGCGTTGTGCTTCGAGGTCGCGCAGTCCGGCTTGGGCGGCGGCCAGGAGGGATTCGGGCAGGCGGCAATCCAGCTGCGCCACCAAGTCGCCCGTTGCCACCCGGTCACCGACCCGCACCGGGATGGCAGTCACCCGGGCGCTGATTTGTGCCGCCAGGGCGGGGGCGTTGCGGGCTACCACCGTGGCCGGGGTGCTGTGCACGGGTTCGATCAGGACCTCGCTCAGCGGTCGCGTGGTGACCGGCAGCGCCGCGTTCACGCTGCCGCTGAAGGCGAGCAGCCAGGGAAGAACCTGCTTCACGCGCCCCCTCGCCGTGCGCCGCCGCGGAGCGGTCCGTCCGGGATGCCCGCTTGCCGTCGCTGGTGGGCCAGCGGTTCCAGCCTGGCCCGCTGCGCGCGGCACAGCTCGCGGTCGGGGCGGCGATCTCGCGCCTCAACCCGGCAGGTCACGCGGCCCCGGTCCGCCAGTTGGTGCAGGGCGGGTTGGCTGGAACCGTGGCGCGCGGACTGGAAGTGTTTGGAAGCGGCCGCAGACGGCTTCTTGATGTCGTAGCCGGGGCCTTCCTGGAAGGTCGACGCCCCCAGGCACAGGGTCTTTAGGTGCAAGCCAGCTGGCCCGTGTTGCCGATGTTGCGGGGGAGCGTAACTAGCGCGATGCCATATAGCAATTCGACACATTGGGATAGCGGGGCGCGGCGGCCAGGCCAAGTATGTCCTGGGTGCACACGGGCTTGGCGAGCGGTCCCCAGAGCGGCGGCAGGGGGATGCTTCAAGACTCGACGCGGCGCTGTCGCAGCCGCCGGGGTCCCCGCCGGGACCCCGCGGCAGGCTAGCAGCGACGGCAGATCGCTGGCCGGGGGCGCCGTCCGTGGTGACAGCGCAGGCTGGGTGGGTTCACGACGGTCAAGGGTCAGCGCAGCCACTCAGCCACCAGTCCGCGACATTCGGTTGCCCACTCGCATTCGCTACGGCACAACTTGCTATGTTCGGTCTTGAAACAGGCTTGCTCGCCCTGTGCCTGCTGGATGCTCCGAACCAGCCGGCCACGTGGCGTGGCGGGGTCGGCCGGAATGCCCAGTTTGCGGGCGCGGTGTACGGCTCTATCTAGCATTTCGCGGTTCCTCCTTGTGAGTCACTGTTGTGGCCCTCGCGGGCTGATTGTGTTCCCAGCTTAGCCGGCCAAGATGACGAATTGGGGACGATCGCGGTGTGTCTGCCCCAAGCCTTGACCGAGACCACAGATTGCGGTCGAACTCGATCACGGGCCGACAGCAATCCAGCCGTCTAGCGGCCGCCGTCGTCGCGACTTTAGCGTCGATCACGCCGCGGCCGACCCAGGGTCTCAGCCTGGCAATGGTTCCCCGCCCCATCCATCCCAGGGGAAAGGGACAACTGTTACTGGACGACTTTTCCACTAAGGTCCCAGGTCGATCCGTCCGCGCGGTAGCGGGGGCGGCGGCTTGGACCGTGGCGGCCGATACGCGGGATGGTCCCCTTCGGCGCGGTATGGTCCGCTGCGCCCCGATCGGTACGGCGGGCGGAACGGCCTATGCGGTGCGAGGAAAGGTGGCGGATAGGGCCGCAGGTGGATCGGCGGCGGCACGGGGGATTGCTGCTGCGCTTCGAGTTCGCGCCGGCGCAATTCGTACTCCTGCTCTACCGTCTGGCGGGCGAGCCGCGCGCGTTCGAGTGCGGCACGTTGCTCCTGCAGGCGCTGCAGTTGGTTCATGATGGAGTAGGGATCCTGGTCGGGCGGCCGGGCCGGTTCGGCATAGTCCGGCAACACCAGTTCCTCGCGCTGTGCGGCACCTGGCGGTGGGGGTTGATCGCCGAAGTGCGAGAGCCCCTGCGCATCGACCCAGCGGTATACCTGCTGGGCCTGGAGCGGCTGACCCCACGGCGGGACCGCCAGGATTGCCGCCAGCAGCAGGGCGGTGCAACTGCCCGATGCCGCGCGGCGCACTGGCCGCTTGTCGATCCCTCTGCCCATGATCCGCTGATTCCTTATGCCACCCGTCTGTCGGCCGCCGCAGCCGGCCCTGTCTGCAAACTAGGACCGGCCGGATCGGCTGCAGTTCGCGACTGCGGCATCGGAAGTATGGTGCCCCCGGCCCGATTC
Organism: Gammaproteobacteria bacterium; assembly: GCA_041307205.1. Classification (GTDB taxonomy): domain Bacteria; phylum Pseudomonadota; class Gammaproteobacteria; order Chromatiales; family Chromatiaceae; genus JARRQB01. The sequence goes on from JBFZDU010000105.1 coordinate 9,049, forward strand.
GAACGGGCGGCCTTCCCCTTAGGAGGGGGATGCTCTATCCAACTGAGCTACGGGGGCGGGAGCGCAGTTGTCCGCGCATTGGCTGCGCCCGACGGGCGTGCGGCAGTTTAACACTGCCGCGCCGTTTCGGGGCGCCGCCGGGGTGTTTCAGACGCGGCCGAAGGAGTGGCCGGCGATGGCGACCGGTTGTTGCTGGCGACGGTCGCGGCCGTAGAGTTGTGGCACCCGGTCGCGGCCAGTCAGCAGCGCCAGGGCATCGCGTGCCCGCCGGGCGCCCTGTGTCGCCAGCTGGCCGTTGATGGTGTTGCTGCGGTCGATCTGCCGGCACAACTGCACGAGTTGGTCCCAGGCGGCGGCGAGTTCGGGGGCGTGACTTGCGACGAAGCGGTGTCCGCCTTCCAGTCCCGGCGGCAGGCCCGCGATCCTTTGCAGCCGGTCGCGTGCGACTACCGCGCGCTCCAGTTCGGCCAGGAGTTCGAGCTTGGTGCGCACTATCTGCTGGAGCGTTTCGGGCTGCTGTCCGATCAGTGCGTCGCGTTCGGCGCTCAAGGTGTTGCCGAGTGCTTCCAGGTGGCCCATGGTCCCGGCCACTGCCGCGGCGAAATCGCGGTGGATTGTGTCCGGTGTGTTCATGCTGCCCGGCGATCGATGCTAATGCCCGATTCGAAGCGCAAGAGTTTGTCTGCGACCCGGGCGGGGTCAATCTGGAAACCCCCGGTGGCGATGCTGTGCTGGACCGCTCGTACCCGCTGTATATCCACCACGGGCAGCTTGCTGATCTGGGCTTCCAGCGCCTGCAGTTGCGACGCTTGGTCGGTGAGGCTGATCCGATCACGTGCGCTGCCAGGGTTGCGGGCGGTGTCGGCCACTGCGCTCGCGCCTTTCTGGCCCTGCCGCGGCTGTACCTTGCTGCCGTCGGCCAGGTCGGTGAGGGGCCGGGTGGGGGGGCCGTTGATTTCGATACTC
>JBFZDU010000106.1:0-4861 GCA_041307205.1 Gammaproteobacteria bacterium
GACCACGGCCTGGACCTGCCGTTCGACGACTATGCCGACCAGGACCCGGCGGAATTCTTCGCCGTCGCCAGCGAGGCCTTTTTTCTCACCCCGGCGCAGGTACGCGCCACCTATCCGGCGATCTACCACCAGCTCGGGCTATTCTACCGGCAGTGGCCGGCCGGCAGCGCCTGACGACCCCTGCCCCGGGTGGCCGCGCGCCGTCTGGGGCGGTTCCCCACCCGCGGCCCAAGTGGCATGCTGGGCCGAGTAACTGCTGATTGGAAGCCGCATGACCGCCAAGGGCGCCGTTGCCGCCGGACACGAAGTCACCGCAGAGGCGGCGGCGCTGCTCCTGGAGGCGGGCGGCAATGCCTTCGACGCGGCGCTGGCGGCCTTGTGCGCGGCCTGCGTCGCGGAGCCGGTGCTGAGTTCGCTGGGCGGCGGCGGCTTTCTCACTGCCCGCACCGCAGCGGGCCACACCGAGGTCTACGACTTCTTCGTCCAGACCCCAGTGCGCAAGCGCGACCTCGGGGATCTCGAGTTTTTTCCCATCCTCGCCGACTTCGGCGCGGCGCAGCAGGAGTTTCATATCGGCATGGGATCGGTCGCGACGCCCGGTACGGTGCGCGGCCTGTTCGACATCCACCGCGCGCTGGGCAGCGTGCCGATGCGTCGCATCGTCGAACCGGCGATCGCCGCCGCCCGGGATGGCATCCGCCTCAACCCGCTGCAGGCCTACATCTTCAGCGTGGTCGCGCCGATCTATCACGCCACCGAGGGCGCACGGCTGCTGTACGCCAGCCCGCGCGACCCCGGGCGGCTGCACGGCGCCGGCGAACTGCTGCGTCAGCCGCAGCTCGCCGCGACCCTGGAACTGCTGGCGATCGAGGACGACCGCCTGTTCTACGAAGGCGAGATCGCCCAGGCGCTGCTCGGGTTGAGTCAAAGCCATGGCGGCCAGCTCAGTGCCGCCGACCTGGCGGGCTACCGCACCCGGCGGCGCGCCGCGCTGGCGCACGCGTATCGCGGCGCGCGGCTGCATCTCAACCCGCCGCCCTCGTCCGGCGGCCTGCTGATCGCCTTCGCCCTGGCGTTGCTGGAACCCCAGGACCTCGGTGGCGCCGGCTTCGGGTCGCAGGCGCACCTGCTGACCCTGGCGCGGGCGATGGAACAGACCAACCTCGCCCGCAGCGCCGGACCGGACGACCACCGGCTGCTGCACGAGGACCAGCTGCAGCGCTATCGCCGGGCTGTGGCGGGCCGACCGCTGAGCACCCGCGGCACCACCCACATAAGCGTGATCGACGCCCGCGGCAATGCCGCGGCGCTGACCCTGTCCAACGGCGAGGGCTGCGGCCATGTGCTGCCCGGTACGGGCATCATGCTCAACAACATGTTGGGGGAAGAGGATCTCAACCCGATCGGTTTCCACCGTTGGCACGAGAACGTGCGGGTGTCCTCGATGATGGCCCCGACCGTGGCCGAGCACGCCGGGCGTCTCATCGCCGTCGGCTCCGGCGGCTCCAACCGGCTGCGCACCGCCATCCTGCAAACGCTGAGCAACGTGATCGACTTCGGCCTGACCCCGGCCGACGCGGTGACGGCGCCGCGCCTGCACCTGGAGCGCGCACGCCTCAGTCTCGAACCGGGCTTCGATCCCGGCGCGACCCGCCCCTTGCTCGAGGTCTGGCCGGATCACCACCTGTGGGACCAGCCCAACCTGTTTTTCGGCGGCACCCACACCGTGGTCTACGACGGTCGCCGGTTCGACGGTGCCGGTGACCCGCGCCGCGGCGGTGTGCTGCGGATCGTGGCCTGAGCGGTCGGCGGCGCGCCCCCAATACCGGGTCCCGCGCCAGCGTTCCCACATGGACATTAGTCCTGTCCGCGATGGCGGCGTGCATCGATCCGGGACGGTGCTACGCTAAGTGGGGTTGATTGCGGACTGGCGGCGTTATCAGCCGAAGATGCTGCGCACGGCGCCACACCTTACCGAACGTCCCGGACGCTTTGTCCTGAAAAGCGCCGCCACGCGCCAGTCCCGGCGGCCGGTGGATTCATAAACAGAAACGAGGAGGATTGATGACTCAGTACCTACGCACTGTGTTGGCCTGCGGCTTGTTGGCCGCAGTCGCCGGCGGCACACCCACGCTGGTCTCGGCCGCCGGGTTCGGCGACATGATGAGCCCCGGCAAGTGGATGAACCCGGGCAAGTGGTTCGGCGGCAACAAGAGCGGCGACAACGACTACCGCGACGGGCCCCCGGGCTATGGCGGGTCCGATTACGGCTATGGTGCGCCCGGCTACGGTTACGGCGGCCCCGGCTATGGCGCGCCCGGCTACGGTTACGGCGGCCCCGGCTATGGCGCGCCCGGCTACGGTTACGGCGCCCCTGGCTATGGCGGCGGCTACGACCCTGCCTACCAGGGCGCGCCGCAGGGCGGCTATGCGCCCCCCGCGGGTGGCATGGACGCGGGCAGCCCGGGCTACGGCACGCCGCCTGCTGAGCTGGGCCAAGGCGGCTACGGTCAGCCCCAGGGCGGTTACGGTGCCCCGGGCTATGGTCAGCCCCAGGGCGGTTACGGTGCCCCAGGCTATGGTCAGCCCCAAGGCGGTTACGGTGCCCCCGGTGGTTACGGTGCCCCCGGTGGTTACGGCGCGCCAGGCGGTTATGGCCAGCCGCAGGGCGGCTACGGCGCACCCGCTTACCCGCCTCAAGGCAACTACTGAGTGATTACCCGGGACGGCCCCCAGACCAGATCGGGGGCCATCCCGGCCAAGCTGCGCGCCGCGTCCCGTCGGCGCACCGCTCAGTCGACGATTTCGCCCTCGATCACGTCCGCCGCCGCCGCGGGGCGCCCCACTGCCTTGGCGAAAGTGAGCCCATCCCCGGCCACATCCACCGCGATCACGTCCCCCGGCCCGAAGCGGCCGGCCAGGATCTGTTGCGCCAGCGGATTTTCGAGCTGCTGCTGGATGGCGCGCTTGAGCGGCCGTGCCCCGTAAACCGGGTCGAAACCGGCCTCGCCCAAGTGGTCCAGCGCCGCCGCCGACAGCACCAGGCCCATGTCGCGATCGACCAGGCGCTTGCGCAGATAGTCGATCTGGATGTCGCAGATGGCCCGGATCTGCGCCCGGCCGAGCGGGTGGAACACCACCGCCTCATCGACCCGGTTGAGGAACTCGGGCCGAAAGTGCTGGCCGACAATCGCCATCACCTCCTCCTTCATGCGCCCGTAGTTGGCCTCGCCGGCCAGTTCCTGGATGCGGTGCGAGCCCAGGTTGGAGGTCATGACGATGACGGTATTGCGGAAGTTCACCGTGCGCCCCTGACCGTCGGTGAGGCGGCCGTCGTCCAGCACCTGCAGCAGCACGTTGAACACGTCGGGGTGGGCCTTTTCCACCTCGTCCATCAGGATCACGCTGTAGGGACGGCGGCGCACCAGCTCGGTGAGATGACCGCCTTCCTCGTAGCCGATGTAGCCGGGCGGCGCGCCGATCAGCCGGGCGACCGAGTGCTTCTCCATGAACTCGGACATGTCGATCCGCACCATGGCCTCTTCGGTATCGAACAGGAACTCGGCCAGGGCCTTGCACAGCTCAGTCTTGCCCACGCCGGTCGGGCCGAGGAACAGGAAGGAACCGGTGGGGCGGTTCGGATCGGACAGGCCGGCGCGCGAGCGGCGGATGGCGTTGGCCACTGCAGTGACCGCCTCGGTCTGACCCACCACGCGCCGGGCGAGCGCCTCCTCCATGCGCAGCAGTTTGTCCTTCTCGCCCTCCAGCATCTTGGATACGGGGATGCCGGTCCATTTGGACACCACGCTGGCGATCTCTTCGTCGGTCACCTTGTTGCGCAGCAGCCGGGTCTCGTGCAGCTCCGCCTGGGCCGCCGCGTCGAGTTGGCGCTCCAACTCGGGGATGCGCCCGTACTGCAGTTCGGACATGCGCTGCAGGTCGCCGGCGCGGCGTGCCGTCTCGAACTCCAGGCGCGCCTGCTCCAATGCCTCCTTGATGTGGGCCGTACCCTGCACCGCCGCCTTCTCCGCCTTCCAGATCTCTTCGAGGTCGGCGAACTCCCGTTCCAGCTTGTCGATTTGACCTTCGAGGTCGGCAAGCCGCTTCTTCGATGCCTCGTCTGATTCTTTCTTCAGCGCCTCGCGTTCGATCTTGAGCTGCACCAGGCGCCGGTCCAGCTTGTCCATCTCCTCGGGCATGGAGTCGATTTCCATGCGGATGTGCGCGCCGGCCTCGTCCACCAGGTCGATGGCCTTGTCCGGTAATTGCCGGTCGGTGATGTAGCGGTGCGAGAGGATGGCCGCGGCAACGATCGCCGGGTCGGTGATCTCCACCCCGTGGTGCACCTCGTAGCGTTCCTTGAGACCGCGCAGGATGGCGATGGTGTCCTCCACCGTGGGCTCGTCCACCAGCACCTTCTGGAAGCGGCGCTCCAGGGCCGCGTCCTTTTCGATGTTCTCGCGGTATTCATCCAGAGTGGTGGCGCCCACGCAGTGCAGTTCGCCGCGTGCCAGGGCCGGCTTCAACATATTGCCCGCGTCCATGGCGCCCTCGGCCTTGCCGGCACCGACCATGGTGTGGATCTCGTCGATGAACAGGATGATCTGGCCTTCCTGCTTGGCCAGGTCATTGAGCACGGCCTTGAGGCGCTCCTCGAATTCGCCGCGGAACTTGGCCCCGGCAATCAGGGCACCCATGTCCAGGCTCAGCACGCGCTTGCTCTTCAGGCCCTCGGGCACCTCGCCATTGACGATGCGCTGTGCCAGGCCCTCGACGATGGCGGTCTTGCCGACGCCGGGTTCGCCGATCAGCACCGGATTGTTCTTGGTGCGGCGCTGCAGGATCTGGATCGAGCGGCGGA
>JBFZDU010000107.1:0-4106 GCA_041307205.1 Gammaproteobacteria bacterium
TCCTACAGTGCCGCGTTGCCCCGCAGCTTCCCCGGCCTGCGCGGTGCCGGCGCTTGGCCTGGCAGGTCAGGCCCTTTAGCATCACCACCTAATCAATCGTCGATGGAGATTCAGCTTGGAAACCGACGCAGTCAAACAGCTCATCCAGGCCGGCATGCCCGGCACCTGCGAAGTCAGCGTCAGCGGCGACGGCCGGCACTTCGAGGCCCTGGTGGTGAGCGACGAGTTCGAGGGCAAGTCACTGATCGCGCGGCACCGCATGGTGATGGCGACGGTCCATGCCCAGGTCGCGAGCGACGCCTTGCATGCGCTGAGCATCAAGACCCTGACCTTCGCGGAGCGGGACGCGGCGGCCTGACGCCGTGCCGTGGCGGCGCCGCAATGCCCGACCGCCTGACCGAGCAGCTGGGTGCTTACTTCGCGGCACAGGCCGCGGGCATCGCCTGCGTCTACCTGTTCGGCAGCCAGGCGCGGGGTGCTGCCGGGCCGCACAGCGACCTGGACCTGGCGGTGCTGTACGAGCAAGCGCCGCCCCGGACGCTCGACGGGCTCGGGCTGGAACTGGCGGCGGATATCGAGGAAGCGGTCAAGCGGCCGGTCGATCTGGTGGTCCTCAATCATGCACCGCCGGACCTGGTGCACCGCGTCCTGCGCGACGGCATCCTGGTGTACGAAGCGAATCGTCCCGCCCGGGTTCGGTTAGAAGTCCGCTCGCGTGCCCAGTACTTCGACCTGCTGCCCTATCTCCAGGAATACCGGCGACAGCGTCCGGGGCCGGGCCATGACGGATCCTGAGCTGATCGCAAAGAAACTCGCCTTCGTGGAGAGTTGCGTGGCCGAGCTGCGGCGTTTGGGGCGGCCGCAGCTGATCGAAACCGACCTGCGGGAAGAGCGTTTCGTCGCGCACACGCTGCAACTCGCGATCCAGGCCATGCTGGATGTGGCATCCCATATCGTCTCGGACCGGCGCCTGGGCGAACCGGAGAGCAATCGCCAGCTATTTGCCCTGCTGGCACGCGACGGCTGGCTGCCAGGGCCGCTCGTTCCGACCCTGGAGAAAATGGCCGGTTTCCGCAACATCCTGGTCCATGGCTACCAGACCCTGGATCAGGTAGAAAAGGGCCAGGCTCGGTTTTTGGTATCCTTCGACGCATGCCGCGTCGCCCCCGCATCCATATCCCCGGTATCCCGCTGCACATCGTGCAGAGGGGGCACAACCGTGAGCCCTGTTTCTTCGCCGAGGTCGATTACCTGGCCTACCAGGACTGGCTCGGTGCGGCGCTCGAGGACACCCGCTGCCAGCTGCACGCCTACGTGCTGATGACCAACCATGTCCACCTGCTGCTGACGCCTCCCGACCAAGACGCCATCGCCCGCTTGATGATCTCGCTTGGGCGGCGCTATGTGCATTACGTCAACCGCAGCTATCGGCGCACCGGTACCCTGTGGGATGGGCGCTAAAAGTCGTCGCTGGTGCAGAGCGAGCGGTATCTGCTGGCGTGCCAGCGCTACATCGAGCTTAACCCGAAGCGCGCCGGTATGGTGCGCGACCCCGCGGACTACCGCTGGAGCAGTTACCGCGCCAATGCCCTGGGGCGGCAGGACAGGCTGCTCACGCCGCATGCGGTGTATCTGCAACTGGGGCGGGGTGAGACGGCCCGGCGCGAGGCCTATCGCGCGTTGTTTGATCCGGAATTACAGGTCGAGGCCATCGACGACATCCGCCTGGCCCTGAACCAGGGGCAACCGCTGGGCAATCCGCGGTTCATCGACAGCATCGAGCGTACGACCGGCATGCGGCGTGAACCGAGGCCGCGGGGGCGGCCGCGCAAATCGACGGACGCCTGAACGGGAAATTCGAACCTGGCCCCTTTTTATTCGCACGCGCTCCGGTCCCGCCAATCTGCAGTATCCTTGCCCGCATGCTCCGGGAAACCTTCGCAGCCTTGTTGCCTGAGATCCTCACGGCCTGCCGGCGGCACTACGGCGACCGCCTGGTCAGCCTTGCCGTGTTCGGATCGGTGGCGCGGCAGACGCAGCGCCCCGATTCCGACATCGACCTGCTGCTGGTGGTCGAAGAGCTGCCGGACGGGCGCCTCGCGCGGGTCAGGGAATTCGACGCGGTGGAACAAGACCTCGCACCGCCCTGGCCGCTGCCGCCGCGCAGGGCATCCACACCCGGCTGTCGCCCATCTTCAAGACCCCGGCCGAACTCCAGGCCGGCAGTCCCCTCCTGCTCGACCTGGTCGAGGACGCCCGGCTGCTGTGCGACCGCGACGCGATTGTGGCGCGACGGCTCGAACGGCTGCGCCGCCGTCTGGGCGAACTTGGGGCGCGTCGCGTTCGCAAGGGCGGCGGTTATTACTGGCAGCTCAAGCCGGATTTCCAGCCGGGCGACGAGATCCAGCTGTGACCTTCAACGACCTGGCCCGCAGCTACCTGGAGAAGGCAAGCAAGCGCCGCCGCGTGCTCGAAGTATTGCTGGAACAAGACGCCTATTCCGACGTGGTCCGAGAAGCGCAGAAACTCGTCGAACTCGCCCTGAAGGGCATGTTGCGGATGGTGGGCATAGACCCGCCCAAGTGGCAGGACGTGGGCCCGGTGCTGTTGGAGCAGGGTGCGGCCTTCGAGGCGGATGTGCAGGCACAACTACCGCGGCTGGCGGAGATCTCGCGGTGGTTGCGCAAGGAAAGGGAGTTCGCGTTTTACGGCGACATCGATTTCATCCCGACCGAGCAATATGCCCGCGCCGATGCCGAGCGCGCGATGGCGGATGCGCTGACGGTGCTCGAATGCGCGCAGCGGGTTATCGGCGCCGCGCCGCAAGGCGTTGCCGAAGCCAGCGACAGGCGGTATTGACCGACGGGAAATTCGCGGGAAATTCGAGCCTGGCCCCTTTTTAATAGTGTCAGGTTTCTTTCCATTGGTGAAGCTCGATTGTGGCAGTATTCTGGACCGTCATGTGGGGAGGCGGCCGGCGGCCAGTTGGCTTCGTCTCGGCCGGGTCGATCGGTGCGTGGCAGGCCTACGCTGGCGGATCGATCGCCGAATTGTCGATTTTTTTTACATTTGACTCAGTATCGGTGTCGTGCGTAGGAGAGTAATAACAAAAATAACTTGTAAAAATAATGCGTTAAAATTCGATGGTACGATATCTGCATACACACAGAGTGAATCACCTATATCAGCACCGCAACGGACATCGAGAGGATCAAAAAAATGACAAGGTTCACGAAAGCGACGCTTGCTCTGGCATTGTTTGGCTCCGCCATGAGTGCAAGCGCTACCCAGTTTTACATCGATACGGCCGGCACCGGGGTAGGTGTTGCGGGGTCATTCGACCCGACTGTCTGCGCTACCTGCTCAAGTCTGAAGGACGAGGCGACCTTCCGGTATGAATCGATCACGACGATTACGCTGGACGACGCCAACCTGGTTGGTGACGCGATCACCACGATCGGCGGTCTGGCTGCCGGTGTGTATGGCAACAACTTGATCACCGGTTTCATCCCAGGTGGATCGAGCGCCGGACTTGTTGGTGACCAGGGGCTTATCAACCTCGGGGTAGGTCTCTGGGGCCTCAGTTTTTCCTTCGAGCTGTTTGGTGAAGTTAGTGCGGCGACCGGGCTTCTCGTTGAAGAGGTTTCGTATGACAGTGGCCTCATCGAAGTGTTTGCCATGCTCGACAACGGGTTGGGTGGTCTCAACCAAGTCAACATCTTCGACATGACCGTAACTGGGAGCGACAACTCCAACCCGTCGAATTTCCTGATCTTGGGGAATATTTCCTTGAGTGGCAATGAAGACCCATTATTTGCCGACTTTTTCAACCTGTCCGGGGTTGCTTGCGAGGGCGAGTCGAGTTTCTCTGCTCTGGTCAGCTGTGTGCCGCCGATCGAAATCGCCTGGGTCATCGACCAGAACCTGAACGATGAGACCGCAACGCTTAATGGCGATGGCACCGCCACGGTCACGGGTAACCACGACGGCAGCATAGTATTCAACGTCGTCCCCGCGCCCGCCCCGATCCTGCTGATTGGAGCCGCGTTGCTGGGCTTGGTCGGCATGCGCCGGAAACTTGGCTGAGCCAAGGCTGCAAGTTCGGT
>JBFZDU010000108.1:0-2880 GCA_041307205.1 Gammaproteobacteria bacterium
TCGCTGAACTTGTCATCGGCCGCCGACACCATGGCGTCGACCAGGTCGAGCTTGATGACCTTGGATTCCCACACCACCTTGCCCGCCTCCATCGGCCCGCCCGAGACGAACACCGTCGGGATGTTCAGCCGCAGCGCGGCATTCAGCATCCCCGGGGTGATCTTGTCGCAGTTGGAAATACACACCAGCGCGTCGGCGCAGTGCGCGTTGACCATGTACTCGACCGAGTCGGCGATGAGGTCGCGGCTCGGCAGCGAATACAGCATGCCGCCGTGCCCCATCGCGATGCCGTCGTCGACCGCGATGGTGTTGAATTCCTTCGCCACGCCGCCCGCCGCCTCGATCTCGCGGGCCACCAGCTGGCCCATGTCCTTCAGGTGGACGTGACCCGGAACGAACTGGGTGAACGAGTTGGCGATCGCGATGATGGGCTTGTTGAAGTCGCCGTCCTTCATGCCGGTGGCGCGCCACAGCGCACGGGCACCGGCCATGTTGCGGCCGCGGGTGGTGGTCCAGGAACGGTAGTCAGGCATGATGGTCACTCAGGCAATCTATAATCAGTCGCTCATTTTACCCGCCCCGCCGGCCCCCGGACACTTCATGCTCGTTCATCCGCAATTCGACCCCATCGCACTCCAGCTCGGCCCCGTCGCCATCCACTGGTACGGCATCATGTACCTCATCGCCTTCGCGCAGGTCATCCTGCTCGGGCGCTGGTGCATCGCCCACCGCCCGTGGTCGGGCTGGACCGTAAAGATGCTCGACGATGCCCTTTTCTATGGCGTGCTCGGCACCATCGCCGGCGGACGGCTCGGCTACGTGCTGTTCTACAAGCCGATGGAATACCTCGCCCATCCGCTCGACATCTTCAAGCTGTGGGAAGGCGGCATGAGCTTTCACGGCGGCTTCCTCGGTGTCATCCTCGCAATGGCACTGTTCGCGCATCACCACAAGCTGCGCTGGCTGTCGGTCACCGACTTCGTCGCCCCGCTGGTGCCGCTGGGGCTGGCCGCCGGGCGGCTCGGCAACTTCATCAACGGCGAACTGTGGGGCCGTGCCACCGACCTGCCCTGGGGCATGGTCTTCCCGCAGGCGGCCGACGGCATTGCCCGCCATCCGTCGCAGCTCTACCAGTTTGCCGGCGAAGGCCTGCTGCTGTTCGCCATCCTGTGGTGGTTTGCGAAGAAGCCGCGCCCGGTCGGCGCCATCTCCGGCGTGTTCCTCATTGGCTACGGCGCTTTCCGCTTCCTCGCCGAATTCGCCCGCGAGCCCGACAGCTTCCTCGGCCTCCTGGGGATGGGTTTGAGCATGGGGCAATGGCTCTCGCTGCCGATGATCGTCGCCGGCGTGCTCATGCTGCGGTGGGCCCAGCGCCATCCCACCCCCGCCCGGACGTGATCAAGCGCGGGTGGCTGGCGGCCGGCTGGCTCGGGGTCATCCTCACCCTGGCACTCTCACTGATGCCACCCGCACTGGACGTCAGCGGCGGCCACAGCGACAAGCTCGTGCACCTGGCCGGTTACGCGCTCCTGACGTTCTGGTGGGCGCAGCTCGTCACCCGGCAACGCTGGAAACTCGCCGTCGCCATCGTACTGTTCGGCCTCGCCATCGAAGGGCTGCAGGGCCTCACCCCCGACCGCCTGCCCGACGTGCTCGACGCACTGGCCAACAGCGGCGGTGTCCTGATCGGCTGGTTCTCTGCCCGGCTCCTTCCCAACTTTCCCGAACGTCTCGCCGCACGCCGCCCCACCCTTCCCGCACCGCATCGCTAAAGCTATAATTCGCCCCGTCGGGGGGGTAGCTCAGCTGGGAGAGCGCCGCGTTCGCAATGCGGAGGTCGGGAGTTCGATCCTCCTCCTCTCCACCATTTCATAAAGGTCAGACTTTGCTTTGGCTGCAGCCGGAGCCAATAGCCCGCACTATTCACTGGCGTGAGCCGCCGGGGCGTGGCCACGAACATGAACACGACTGAATGAACGAAAAGCGAGGTCAAGCCATGCCGAAAAAGTCCATACCGCACCAATCACAACGAGCCATCGCCCATGAGCGCTTCGCGCTTGAGGGCGCTCTGGAGGCGCTGGACTTGTTGCATGAAGATCTGATCCTGCGCCGCGATGAGGCACAGAATGAAACAGCCCGCGAGACCTACGATGAGATGCTGACGCTGATCGACTCGCTGGAAACCGAATATCAGAACCGCCAGGATGCGCTGCCGCCTGTTTCGGCGGATCACGCTTCCTAGGTTTTTCTGCTCGACGAACCGGGCGCGATTCACCCCCTGCCGCACCGTTTGTACGTCGCGCTGGTTCGTGGCGAGGCCGTTACACCGCAGTTTGCCGGCAAGACCTTGCGACTGGTTGAATGGTATGTGCGCCTGGAACGAGGCGAGTCCGACACCGGGGTCAATGAAACCCGGGCCCTCTCCACCACCATTCCAAGGCCGGACGTTGTCTGGCTGTCTCGAGAGCCCTGATCCTGCCGAGCGGCCGGGTCAGGGCTGCCACGCGCAGGGCCAAGCACGATTGGGCGCTGCATGACCCGCCCGAAAAACAGTTTCAACCGCCCATCGTGGTCGCCCCGCCGATGCGCATGAACCACCAGCAACGAGCGTTGTTTGGGTAAAATTCGTGAGTTGTTTCAGTTCATGCGGACAGAGCCTTTCGCCGTGCTGCCGTCATCCGAGGAAAGTCTCATGTCGCACGATTCCATGCCCACCCGCCCCGCCGAACACCACTGTGATGTCCTGGTGATCGGTGGCGGCCCGGCCGGCTCGACGGCCGCCACGCTCCTGGCGGAAAAGGGCCGCCAGGTGACCCTGCTGGAGAAGGCGCACCACCCCCGCTTCCACATCGGTGAATCCCTGCTGCCGGCCAACCTGCC
>JBFZDU010000109.1:0-6284 GCA_041307205.1 Gammaproteobacteria bacterium
GGGATCCCAGGGCATCGAACGCATCATCCGTGTCTGAACACGAACGCATTACTTTGGAGTTGAACCAATGAGCGAAATGCAGGACTACAAATCGAGTCTGTCCGACGCGGGCAGCCGCAAGTTCGAGACCTTCTCCTATCTGCCGGAAATGAGCTCGGACCAGATCCGCAAGCAGATCCAGTTCATCGTGTCCAAGGGCTGGAACCCGGGGATAGAGCACTGCGAGCCGGAGAACGCCTTCCAGAACTACTGGTACATGTGGAAGCTGCCGATGTTCGGCGAGACCGACGTCGACGCCATCCTGGCCGAGTGCGAGGCCTGCCACAAGGCACACCCGAAGAACCACGTGCGGCTGCTGGGCTTCGACAACTACGCCCAGTCTGCCGGCGCATCCATGGTCATCTACCGTGGCAAAGCCGTCTGATCCCTGCGCTCCAGGAATCGGATAACCAGGCCCCGCCCCCCTTGCACCAGGGCGGCGGGGTTTTTTTCGGGAACCGCCAAGACGTGAAGAACGCCAAGCGCCCTGTTCCCCGACGCCCAGCGCACTGTGGAAAATGCGGCGTTGCCGGGCTTTCCACAGTCCGTTGAATCGATCCGTACAAACCGCCAGACCGTTCGGCACCCTCGGCGTCTTGGCGGTTCAACCAGGAAGCAAGACCATGAGCGACACCAACCGCGAGCAGTACCTGATCAAGAACGAACCCTACTACCGCCCGGTGCATGACGAAGTGGAGATGTACCAGGCAGCTTACGCTGCGCGCATGCCGGTCATGCTCAAGGGGCCGACCGGCTGCGGCAAATCACGTTTTGTCGAATACATGGCGTGGAAGCTGCAAAGACCACTGATCACGGTGGCCTGCAACGAGGACATGACCGCCTCCGACCTGGTCGGCCGCTTCCTGCTCGACATCAACGGCACCAAGTGGCAGGACGGCCCGCTGACCGTGGCCGCGCGCATCGGCGCCATCTGCTACCTGGACGAGGTGGTCGAGGCCCGTCAGGACACCACGGTGGTGATCCACCCGCTCACCGACCACCGGCGCGAGTTGCCGCTGGAAAAGAAGGGTGAGCTGGTCAAGGCCCATCCGGACTTCCAGATCGTGATCTCCTACAACCCCGGCTACCAGTCGCTGATGAAGGATCTCAAACAGTCCACCAAGCAACGCTTCGGCGGCATGGACTTCGATTACCCCAAGACCGAGATCGAAACCGAGATCGTGGCCCATGAGGGCGGCATCTCCGCCGAGCTCGCCGGCAAGCTGGTGCAGGTCGCCCAGCGCTCGCGCAACCTCAAGGGGCATGGCCTGGACGAGGGTATGTCCACCCGTCTGCTGGTATACGCCGCGCAGCTGATCGGCAAGGGCATTGCGCCACAGGCCGCCTGCCAGATGGCCCTGGTGACCCCGTTGACCGACGATCCCGACATGCGCGACACCCTGGGGGCTGCTGTGAATACCTATTTTTAAGCCGCCAGCCGAGCGCCTAGAAGCCCGTCGGCACCGCAGGGACGCGGTCAAGAGTGAAGGATTACGGGAATCTGACCGTTGGTGACTGGTAGCTGGAAGCACAGATATGAGCATCGATTTCTCCGAGTACGTCAGCTGCCTGGAGCAACAGGCGGGGCACGAGCACCGCGAGGCGCTGGAATCCTCCTACCAGGAAGCGGCCCGCGTGATGTCGCCGCGTGGCCTGCAGAACTACCTCGAAGGCATGCGTGCCATGTGCGTCATGGGGCGCGGCCAAGACTTGGTGCTGACCTATGTGCAGGAGATGCCTGGGGTCGCCAAAGAAATCGGCGAAGACATCATCCCGGACATTGTCGAGTCCATGATGAAGCTGGCCTCGCACACCTCCGGCAGCGTCATCACCCTGATGCTGACGAACATGCCGCTGGCCGCCCAGCGCCTGGGCGACGCCGAGGTACTGCGCGGCTATCTGAATCTGCTGCACCAGCTGGCCGGCAAGGCGCCGCGTGGCCTGCGGCCGATGATGGAAGTGCTGGACGAGCTGTTGTCCAAGCTGACCTTGGGCGGCCTGCGCCGCTGGGCGCTGTGGGGCGCCCAGGCCCATCAGCGCGACCTTGACGGCCAGATGGCTTACTTCGCCCTGAAGACCGAGGCCTCCAGATCCATCCTGCAGAAAGAGCGTCGCGGCACCTTGTTCGTCGACAAGCAGCGCAAACTCAACTTCTACCTGCGCGCGCTGTGGGCCCGGGCCTTCCTGATGCGCCCCACTGCCGGTGACTACGAGACCAAGCTCGGACTCAAGCCCTATATCGAGCAGTTCCAGATCCATATTCCCGACGCCTACGACCCGTTCCACGGCATCGACGGCATGGAAATCTACCGCGCCGCCGCCGCCCACTGCGCGGCGCACATGGTCTACACCGTGGCGCCCATCTCCGCCGAGCAACTGTCGCAGGCCCAGATGCGCTGCATCGAGCTGTTCGAGGACGCACGGGTCGAGTACCTCGCCTACCAGGAGTTCCCGGGGCTGCGCAAACTGTGGCTGTCGTTCTTCACCTCACAGCCCACCAAGGACGAAGAGCAGGTCGAGATCCACGAGGCGATGGATCTGATGATGCGCACCACCCGCGCCATCATGGACCCCGAATACCGGGACCCCGAGCCGGTTATCAATGACGTGGCCGCCGAGTTCCGCAGCCAGCTGGCTGCCGACCCCTACCGCAAGAACCTGGCCTGGATGGCCGGCGTCGACTTCTACAACAAGCTGACCCGGATCGCGCGCATCCCCAGCGTGCGCATCCTGTCCGACTGGCCCATCCCCTACCGGGACGACAACCGCTATTTCTGGGAATTTTCGGAGAACATGTTCGTCTCCCAAGGCGCCGATTACATCCCCGCCACCCGGCAGCAGGTACGCCGGCAGGTATCGGTCATGGAGATGGCCAACGAGATCGATTGCGAGCTGGCCGGCGACGATGCCCAGGAGATCTGGGTCTGCGCCACCGAAATGTATCCCTACGAGGACATGGGGGTCAGCTTCAACGAGATGTGGGGCAAGGAGCCGGTTTCCGATCCACACCACTACGACGAGTGGGACTACCACGTGCAGCTGGCCCGCCCCGAGTGGGCGACGGTGATCGAGCGTCGCCAGGGCAAGGGCGATCCCGAAGTGATGGACGAGATCCTGACCAAGCACAAGCCCGTCGCCTCGCGCATCCGCCACCTGATCGACGCCATGCAGCCGCAGGGCATCGTGCGCCGTCGCGGTTACGAGGAGGGCGAGGAACTGGATCTCAACGCCGCGGTGCGGGCGATGATCGACATTCGCCGCGGCATCATGCCGGACCCACGCATCAGCATCCGCATTACCCGCCATCTGCGCGACCTGGCGATCGTGGTGTTGATGGACCTGTCGGAGTCCACCAACGAGAAGGTCGGCGGACTCAAGGCCGGCGATGCCGGCTACGACGAGGCGCCGAGCATCCTCGACCTAACCCGCGAGGCTACCGGACTGCTGGCCTGGGCCATCGACTCCATCGGCGACAATTTCGCCGTGCACGGCTTCGCCTCCGATGGCCGGCACGACGTACAGTACTACCGCTTCAAGGACTTCGAGCATCCCTACGATGACGAGGCCAAGGCGCGCATGGCGGGCATGAAGGGCAATCTGTCAACCCGCATGGGCGCGGCCTTGCGCCACGCCGGCTGGCACCTGACTCAGCAGCCGGCGCAGAAGCGCCTGGTGCTGCTGATCACCGACGGCGAACCGGCGGACATCGACGAGCGCGACCCGCAGTACCTGCGCCACGATGCCAAGAAGGCGGTCGAGGACCTGGCGACGAAGGGCATCTACACCTATTGCCTGACGCTGGACCCCAACGCCGACCGCTACGTCGCGCGCATCTTCGGCGAGAACAACTATTCCGTGGTCGACAACGTGCAACGCCTGCCGGAACGATTGCCCAACGTGTTCGCCGCGCTGACCGGCTGATACCAGCTGTTCAGCTGCCAGCCGAAAGCATCAACGCTTGAACGGCAACACCTTCTTGGCGCGGGCCTCGCAGCCCTGGTCCCGGTAGCGCGCCTCGAGGATATCCAGCGATTTGGTGAAATCGCCGAGCAGCCGCTTCTGAATCGCCGGCGCCTGCGGATGGTAGTACAGCACCTCGATCGGCACCGGCATGGTCAGCGCATCCGGCCGCAGCTCGGGACGGAACTGCCAGGTGAGCAGGATCAGCCTGCCGCCCTCGCCACCGCGCACCGCGTAGGCCTGGCTGTCGACGAAAATGATCCCCTCTGCATCGATCACCGCCAAATACTGCATGCTGCGGATCGGCACGAAGATATGCTCGTACTGACAGCGCGTCAGCAGCAGCCGGCAACGGTTGAACAGGCCTGCCGGGATACTCACCGAGGTCCGCCCTAACTCATCCGGCAGAAAGAAGACCTCGGTACTGATGGTGTCCACGGCCGGTCAGTCGTCGTCACCGAGTTCCGGGTCCCAGCCTTTGTCCCGGGCCTGCGCCACGGCCGCAGCGTAGATGCGCTGATGACGTTCGCGCAGCGCCGGCGGCAGGTTGGAAACCAGCAGGCCGTATTTCTCCCATTCCTTGTTGACCTTGTCATACAAGGCGTCGACCATGCCGCCGGTCCAGCCTTCGCAGGTCTCATCCTCGGGAATCAGGCCGAACACCCACCCGTCCCGGATGATATTGCCGGTCGCGTGCATCGCGCCCCGGGGGTCCTTGTCGATACCCATATAGCGTTTCTGAACCATGTGTCGCACTCCAGCTGATCAATGACGGCCGATTTTACCCGTTTGCCGTGGCCCCCGGCAGCGCCTGCCTTGTGCTTGCGCCCCCAGGCGTTGCGGCACCATGGGCAGGGCCGATACCAAAATGCCGCGGTGTCAGCCAACCGCCGCGAACACCATGATGCATTACGCGATGATCCCGTCACGCGACTGCAGCCCGACCGGGGCAAAGTTTCATACGTCCCGACCGCTACACTCAGCATGACCCGCACCCGCTTCGGCCCATGACAGTCCCACCCGATCCGGGCGTTTCCGACACCAGTTCGGGCGCCGTCGAGTTCCTGCTGAGGCGAATCCAGCGCAGCAGCGACTTTCCCGCCCTGTCGGAAACCATCCGCACGCTCAATCAGGTCTCGGCCTCCGGCGACAAGCCGCTCGAACAGCTGGCCGCGATCATCGTCCGCGACTTGGCGCTGACCAGCAAGATCCTCAAGGTCGTCAACTCGGTGTATTACTCCGGCTTTGCCGGCAAGGTGGGGACGGTATCCCGGGCGATCGTGGTGCTCGGCATCGAACCGATCCGCTCGCTGGCCGCCTCCCTGCTCCTGTTCGATCATCTCAGCGCCGGCAGTCAGACCGATCGGCTCAAGACGCTGATCGGCACCAGCATGTTCGGCGCCCTGTTGGCGCGCGAAGCGGCCGGCGCGGCCGGTCTGCGCCAAGGTGAAGAGGCGTTTCTGGGCGCCCTGTTTCACGACCTGGGCGAGTTGCTGGTGACCTACTACCTGCCGGACGAAGACGACGCCATACGCAAGCTCATTGCGAGCGCCGCCGCCAACCCGGTGCAGGCACAGCTTCAGGTGCTCGGCGTGAGCTTCGAGCAACTGGGGGCGGCGATAGGCAAGCACTGGAATTTCCCGCATGCCATCACCTACAGCATGAAAAAGCTGGGCGGCGGCAAGCCGGCCCGACCCACCAGCGACGACGAGATCCTGCGCCAACTGGCCTGTTTCGCGAGCGAGGCCACGCAACTACTGGCGGCCGGCAAGGCCCCCGGCGACGCCGCACTGGACGGCTTGTTGAAACGCTACAGCGACTGCATAAAGCTCGACGACCAGCACCTGGCGGAGTTGCTGCAGAACACCCGCAGTGAATACCGCATGCTGGCGGAAGGCCTGGCCCGGCCGGAGCAAGCCTCCGTCGCGCTGCGCGCCCTTGCCCAGGTCCCAGCGCGCACCCGCGACGAAGTCGAAGCCGGGGCAGACCTCGGCGAGATGCGCGCCATGGCCTTGCCGGGCGAGGACGACAGCGCGGCGGGCGGGCGCGGCACGACGGTCGACGCCGCGGCCGTGCTCCTCGAAGGACTGCAGGAGGTCACGACCATGCTGGCCGAGCAGGCGGCACTGAACCAGGTGGCGCAGGTGGTATTGGAGACCCTGTACCGGGGCTTGGGGCTGCGCCGTGTCGCGCTGTGCCTGCGCGACCTCAAGCACCGGCAGTATGTCGGTCGACTCGGCTTCGGGGCGGACGTCGCCGATTACCTGCAGGCGCTCCGTTTCACC
>JBFZDU010000110.1:0-11135 GCA_041307205.1 Gammaproteobacteria bacterium
CCGTGCCCAGTCCAACGCCCGGGTTTCGGCCTACATGCGCAGCGTCGAAGCCAGCCCCTGGCTGGGTGACCCGCAACTGAAAATCATCGAGAACAAGGACCCGCAGAAGGCGAGCGACAGCCTCAACGACTTCCGCTTGACGGTGCGGCAGGTTGTGCCCAAGGCAGCGAAAGAAGGGGGCGCGCAATGAATCTGCAGCAGCTCAACGAGCTCGACCTGAGCAATATCGGCGACTGGCCGGCACCGGTCAAGCTGATCCTGGTGCTGCTGGTCTGCGCGGCGGTGGTGGCCGGGGGCTATTTCCTGAACGTTGAGGAGCAGTACGTCCAACTCGATCGGGTGCGGCGCATCGAGGTGGATCTCAAGCAGGATTTCGAGGACAAGCAGGCCAAGGCCGCCAACCTCGAGAACTACCGTAAGCAGCTGGCCGAGATGCAGGAGTCCTTTGGCGCGATGCTCCGCCAGCTGCCCGACAAAACCGAGGTGGCGGACCTGCTGGTGGACGTTTCGCAGACCGGCCTGGGGGCCGGCCTGGAGTTCGAATTGTTCCAGCCCGAAGGCGAAATTCCCAAGGACTTCTACGCCGAGCTGCCGATCAAGATCCGCGTGATCGGGAATTATCATGAGTTCGGCGAGTTCGTCAGCGGTTTGGCGTCGCTGCCGCGCATCGTGACCATACACGACGCGAAGATCAAACCGATCAAGCCCAAGGCGGCAGGGGATGAAGAGCTGCTGTTGGGCCTGGATGCCACCGTCAAGACCTACCGTTATCTGGAAGAGGGGGGGCGCCAATGAAACGCCTGGCACCCATTGCCCTGCTGGTGCTGATTGCGGGCTGTGCCGATAGCGGTATGCAGGACCTGCAAGCCTATGTGGACGAAGTGAAGGCGCGCCGTCCCGGACCGATTCCGCCGATCCCGGAAGTGATTCAGCCCGAGAGTTTCGAGTACGTGCCGGGCGAGCGCCGCGATCCCTTCGTGCCGGAAAGCGAAGGTGAGGCCGCGCCGACGGTGGCAGATGTCAACGGTCCGCGCCCGGATGAGAACCGCCGCAAGGAGGAGCTCGAAAGCTTCTCGCTGGACAACCTGCGGATGGTTGGGACCTTGGAACAAGAAGCCGACAACTGGGGGCTGGTGCAGACCAGCGACGGGACCATACACAGGGTGCGGGCGGGCAACTACATGGGCCGCAACCATGGCCGCATCATCCGCATCAACGAAGACAAGATCGAGCTCACCGAGCTCGTGCCCAGTGGCACGGGCGGATGGATCGAGCGCCAGCAGGCGGTCGCCTTGAGCGGCGAAAAGTAAGGAGAGGACGAGATGTTCCGACGCATGATGAACACAGGCCACTGCGGGGTCGTCCTGGTGGGTTGGTTGCTCGTGTTGGGCGCTGCACAGGCCAACGTCCTCCAAGAGATCAGCTATTCGGCGCTGCCGGGAAATCGAGTGGAGATCCTGCTCACCACGGCCGAGCCCGTGGTCGATCCTGCCAGCTTCACCACGGACAACCCGGCGCGGATCGCGATCGACCTGCCGGGCACGACCAGCGGGCTGGCAGAGAAGACCAAGAATATCGGGGTCGGGGTGGCCCGCAGCGTGGTGGCTATCGAAGGCAAGGACCGGACCCGGGTAGTGATCAATCTGCTGACGGCGGTGCCGCACCAGATGACCAACCGCGGCAACCAGCTGGTCATCGCGTTGAGCGATGGCGACGGTGCGGCCCCGCCAGTGGCAGCGCGTTCGGTGGTCAGCGCACCGGCTCCGATAGGTGGCGGCGAGCGGCGCATCGACAAGGTCGATTTCCGGCGCGGGACTCAGGGAGAGGGTCGGGTGGAACTCGTCCTGTCCGATCCGTCGGTCGCGGTCGACATGCGCCAGCAGGGGGACCAGATCATTCTCAACCTGTTGGATGTCCGGCTGCCCGATGAACTGGCCCAGACTCTGGACGTGACCGACTTCGCCACGCCGGTGACCCGGATCGAGACCCGGCCGGCCGGACGTAACGTCCGCCTTGCGATCAGTACCGCAGGCGAGTTCGAACACTTGGCCTACCAGGCGAACGATACCTATACGGTCGAGTTCCGGCCGCTTACCAAGCAGCAGAAGGAAGCGCTGAAGAAGGAGCAGCTGGTCTATACCGGCGACCGCTTGTCGCTGAACTTCCAGGACATCGAAGTGCGCGCGGTCCTGCAGCTGCTGGCGGACTTCACCGGCCTGAACATGGTCGTGAGCGATACCGTCGCCGGTCGCATCACCCTGCGTCTGAAGAACGTGCCCTGGGATCAAGCCATGGACATCATCCTCAAGACCAAGGGCTTGTCGATGCGGCGGACCGACAATGTCATTCTGGTCGCGCCGACCGAAGAGATCGCCGCCCGGGAAAGGCTCGAGCTCGAATCACAGCAGCAGATCGCGGAGCTGGCACCCCTGCGCTCCGAGCTGATTCAAGTGAACTATGCCAAGGCGGCGGACCTGGCAGCCTTGCTGAAATCGAAGGAAAACAAGCTGCTGTCCGAGCGCGGCAATGTAACTATCGACGAGCGCACCAACACCCTGCTGGTGCAGGACACCGCTCTCAAGCTGGGCGAGATCCGTGCGCTGGTGCAGCAGCTCGACATCCCGGTGCGTCAGGTCATGATCGAGTCGCGCATCGTCATCGCGAACAACGATTTCGCCCGGGATCTGGGCGTGAAGTTCGGCTTCTCCGGTCAGCTCACCCCGGAAAATATGCCTGACAACAACCGGGCGGTGGTCAGTGGCGGGATCGTGGATCCAAACGGCGTGCAGAACGTAGGCGTGGTCGGCTTCCCCGGCATCGTCAGCGAGGACGGCGCGCAGAATCTGCTGGTCAACCTGCCGCAGACCCTGGCTCAGGGCAGCGGTGGCGCCATCAACCTCCTGATCGGCAAGATCGGCGGGCACCTGTTGCAGCTGGAGTTGAGCGCCATGCAGCAGGAAGGCAAGGGCGAGATCGTTTCCAGCCCGCGGGTCATCACCGCTGATCAGAACAAGGCGACCATCAAGCAGGGTGTGGAGGTCCCCTACCAAGAGGCGACGTCTAGCGGGGCGACCTCGGTGTCTTTCAAAGAGGCGGTGCTGCAATTGGAAGTCACGCCGCACATCACACCCGACGACCGCGTGATCATGGATCTGAAAGTCAACAAGGACAGCCCCGACTTTTCGCGTGCGGTCCTGGGCGTGCCGCCCGTCGATACCCGATCGGTCGAGACCTCGGTCCTGGTCGACAACGGTGAAACCATCGTCCTCGGCGGTGTATTCGAGCGGACCAAGACCGATAACCTCAACAAGGTGCCCTTCTTCGGTGATCTGCCCTATGTCGGCTGGGCGTTCAAGCAGCATCAGGTCAACGACCGCAACAGCGAGTTGCTGATCTTTGTCACGCCCAAGATCCTCAAAGACACGCTGACCTTACGCTAGTCGTCTGTCAGGAGCGAGGTTCGAGGTTCGAGCAGTATCGACCTCGTTCCTCGCTCCGCGTTTCTCGGCCAAAGGCCCTTGCCTTCCGGCGACGGAAGGCCTATACCTCCCGCCCTATGGCCAAAGCGAATCGCATTTTCCTGGTCGGCCCCATGGGTGCCGGCAAGACCACCATCGGCCGTCAGCTGGCCCAGATCCTGGGATTGCAGTTCGACGATACGGATCAAGAGATCCAGCGCCGCACTGGAGTGGACATCCCGACGATTTTCGAGTTCGAGGGCGAGGCGGGGTTTCGTTCCCGGGAGGCCCAAGTGGTGAACGAGCTGACCCAGGCCGATAATCAGGTGCTCGCGACCGGCGGCGGTGCCGTGCTCGACCCGGACAACCGGCGCCATCTGGCGGCGCGGGGTGTGGTCGTCTATCTGCACTGCACGCCGGAACAGCAGTACGAGCGCACTTACAAGGATCGCAACCGCCCGCTGCTCCAGACCGGCGACGCGCTCGGGCGACTGCGTGAGCTGATGGAGGTGCGCGATCCGCTCTACCGCGAGGTGGCGGACTTCACGGTTTCGACCGAGAATCGCTCGGCCGCAGCTGTCGCACGGGAGATCCTCGATCGCATCGACGGGGGTTGAACGGTAACCGGGACTTTTGGACATTTATCCTGCGGTTTGGAAAAATCGCCGCGTCGTCAACCCGGTATCCCGACATGACCGCACAACCCCGTACCCTCAGTGTTGACCTCGGCGCGCGTAGTTACCCGATCTACATTGGCAGCGGGCTGTGCGACGATCCGGCACTGTACCTGCGCCACATCCCGGGTCGCCAGGTCCTGGTGGTGACCAACGCGACCGTCGCGCCGCTGTACCTCGACCGAGTGCGGACCGCCCTCGCCGACTTCACGGTCGGCAGCGTGGTTCTGCCCGACGGCGAGGAATACAAGAACCTGGAAACACTGAACCGGGTATTCGACGAGCTGTTGCGCCTGCGTTTCGATCGCCGCTGCACCCTGGTGGCGCTCGGCGGCGGGGTGGTCGGCGACATGACCGGCTTCGCCGCGGCCTGCTATCAGCGCGGCGTGAATTTCGTGCAAGTGCCGACTACGCTGCTGGCCCAGGTGGATTCCTCCGTGGGCGGCAAGACCGGCGTCAACCACCCGCTGGGCAAGAACATGATCGGGGCCTTTCACCAGCCGCTGTGCGTGATTGCCGACACCGACACCCTGAACACCCTGCCGGACCGCGAGTTATCGGCCGGTTTGGCCGAGATCATCAAGTACGGGGTGATCAATGACCCCGACTTCTTCGCGTGGCTGGAGGCCAACATGGCGGCATTGCGCGCCCGCGAGCCGGGCGCGCTGGCCTACGCGATCGAACGCTCCTGTGCCGACAAGGCGGCCATCGTGGCGGCCGACGAGCGGGAGGCGGGCCAACGCGCGCTCCTGAACCTCGGTCACACCTTCGGTCATGCAATCGAGACCGGCATGGGCTACGGCCGTTGGCTGCATGGCGAAGCCGTGGGGGCCGGGATCTGCATGGCCGCCGACCTGTCGGTGCGGCTGGGCTGGCTGCAACCGGCCGCACGGCAGCGGATCGACGCCCTGGTGGCCAGCGCCGGCCTGCCAGTGGCAGCACCGCATGACCTGGACGGCGCGCGTTTTGCGGAACTCATGGCCGTGGACAAAAAGGTCCTGGACGGGCAGCTGCGCCTGGTATTACTGCGCCGCATTGGGTCGGCGGTGGTTACGGCCGACTTCGATCCGGCTGCGCTGCGGGCTACCCTGCATGGCTGAGAACGCAGCAGTCGCAGCCATGGATTTCGAGACGCCGGAACGCGCGGCGCGCCAGCAGTTGGTGGCCCATCTGCTGCGCAACGCCGAGCAGCCGATTTATCTGCGCGGTCCGGCCGGTGCGGGCAAGACGCATTTCTGCCAGCGGCTGGCCGACGACCTCGGCGGCGAGTTTGCCGTTGTCCGGTTGATCGGAACGCCCGACCTGGATGTCCCTGCGGCCGTCCAAGCCCGGCTGCGTGCCGCCGGCGGCGGTGAGCGCAGCACCGATGAGCGCCTGCTGCTGGTGGTGGATGACGCCGATGCCCTCAGCGCCCTGGCCGTCGATATGCTGTACCAGTCGCACCGCGAGGGCGCGCAGTTGCTGCTTTGTGGGCGCGGCGAACGGTTGCCGCCGACTGGCCCGGTCGGCCTGCACCTGATTGATCTGCCACCATTCAGCCAGCAGCAGGCATTGGCTTTTCTGGCCGCGCGCGACCCGGGCCTGGGCGAGCGCCTTGGTCCGGTTGGTCTTGCCAGGTTCTGCCGCGAGGCCGGCGGTTGGCCGGGGCGCCTGCTGGATCCTGGGGCGCAGGTCGAGACGCCGCGCCGGCGTGGTGCCGCGCAGGATGCCGGCCGCCTGATGTTCTGGGGCGGCGGCGTACTGCTGATTGGCTTGACCTTGGTGGTGCTGTGGCAGCAGGACGCTGTGAACGCCTGGCTCACGGGTACGCCGGGCCAGAGCGACGCCGCGGTGCCGCCCCGCAAGGGTGCGCAGACCTTGGTCTTGCCGCCGCTGGTGCCCCAGGCGTCGCTGCCGCTGGCAATGGGGCCGGATCTGCCGACCGAACGACCGATCCTGGTCGATGTGCCAACCCCCACGGCCGCTCCCGAGGAACTGGGCACTGTTGTTGCCACTACGGCGGAAGTGGTCGAACCGGCCATGCCCTTGGATCTCCAGGAGCCGGCGGCGGAACCGGCGCTGATGGGCGAAGGCGAGTCGCTGGCCGGCGCGCTACCGGACCTGCCCGCCGCAGCGTCCGCCGAGCCGGCGCCGCCGGCTGCGGAAGTTGTACCTGCACCTGCGCTTGCATCCGAGCCCGTGCCCGAGCCTGCGGCAGTGGAGGCAACGGCGCCGGTTGCCGCGGTGACTCCGGCGCCACCAGCCGCACCAGCGAGCGTTGCCGCGCCCCCAGCCTTACCGGGCGCCGCCTGGCTGCAGGCCCAGCCGGTTGCCCACTACACGCTGCAACTGCTGGGAGCGCGCGATTTGGTGGCTATACGACGCTTTGTAAAGTCTCACTCACTGCAGGGTGACTATGCCGTTGCAGTTCGTGACCGTGGGGGGGCGCCGTGGTATTCGTTGCTCTACGGGAGCTTTGCGGATCGTGATGCGGCTTTGCGGCAGAAGGCGGCGCTGCCGGGCTTGCCGGTGAAGGACGCATGGCCACGGCGTTTCAGCGACGTGCGTTGATAAGCAATAGCGCGCTGGGTTAGCGTGATTGCCCCTTCCTTCGGGGTGGGAGAAGCGGGTACGGCGAACGGCTGTTTCGTACCTTGGGGCAATCCTGGGCCGTCCCAACGCAGGCTCTGCACCCGGCGGCCTATGCCCGGCCGCGGCGGCAAGGGCTGGATGCTTGGCGCGAGTCCAGGCGCCGGGCCGGCCGTGTCGCCGCTGGGCTGGCCTGGCTTGACCGACTCCTTTATCCTACGCGGTTCCGCAAAGGGGTTGCCGTTCCCGGATGCTGGTGCAGATGTTGCTTGTGCACTTCAGCCGGGGCTCCCGCAGGAAACGGGTTAATGCGATTTCCCGGTTGGTTGAGCCGCTGCCGGCCTGCCGACCCCAAACCGAAAGAGGTTTGCGATGAGTTACGGTGCGTTGCCGCCGAAACAGGGCCTGTACGACCCTGCGAATGAACATGACGCCTGTGGCGTGGGTTTCGTGGCCGACATCAAAGGTCGCAAGAGCCACGACATTGTCGCACAGGGTCTGTGCATCCTTGAGCGTCTGACCCACCGTGGTGCGGTCGGCGCGGACCCCAAGGCCGGCGATGGCGCCGGGCTGCTGATGCAGATCCCCGATGCGTATTTCCGGGCGGTGGTGGAATTCGAACTCCCGCCCCCCGGCGAGTACGCCGTCGCCATGGTGTTCCTGCCCCAGGATGAAGCAACCCGCGTTGCGATCGAGGCCGTTTTGGATCGCTTCATCGAGGCGGAAGGGCAGGTCGTGCTGGGTTGGCGCAAGGTGCCGGTGGACAACCGTGATCTCGGCGCCAGCGTACTGCCCACCGAACCCGCCATCCGCCAGCTGTTCATCGGCCGCGGGCCCAACTGCCCCGACCAGGATGCCTTCGAGCGCAAGCTGTTCGTCATCCGCAAGGCGGCGGACAATTACATCCGCGAGTCCAACCTGGACGATCGCCATTTTTACTACATCAGCTCCATGTCTTCGCGCACCATCACCTACAAGGGGATGCTGTTGGCGAGGCAGGTCGGCACCTTCTACCAGGATCTGAAGGACGAGCGCGTAGTCTCGGCGCTGGCGCTGGTGCATCAGCGTTTTTCCACCAACACCTTCCCGACCTGGGACCTGGCGCACCCGTTCCGCATGATCGCCCACAACGGCGAGATCAACACCCTGCGCGGCAACGTCAACTGGATGGCCGCGCGCCGCCAGTCCATGGCCTCGGAGATCCTGGGTGCCGACCTCGACAAGATCTGGCCCTTGATCCCCGAGGGACAGTCGGATTCGGCCTGCTTCGATAACGCGCTGGAACTGCTGGTGATGGGCGGCTATTCGCTGGTCCACGCCATGATGCTGCTGATTCCCGAGGCCTGGGGCGGCAACAAGCTGATGGACGAGAAGCGGCGCGCCTTCTACGAATACCATGCCGCCCTGATGGAGCCCTGGGACGGCCCAGCCGCGGTGGCCTTCACCGACGGTCGCCAGATCGGCGCCACCCTAGACCGTAACGGCCTGCGCCCGGCGCGCTACCTGATCACCACCGACGATCGGGTGGTGATGGCCTCCGAAATGGGGGTCTTGGACATCCCCGAGGACAAGATCGCCAAGAAATGGCGCCTGCAGCCCGGCAAGATGTTCCTGATCGACATGGAGCAGGGCCGCATCATCGACGACGAGGAGCTCAAGGAGCAACTGGCGGCGGCCAAGCCCTACCGCGCCTGGCTGAACAAGACCCAGCTTCGGCTCGACAACCTGCCCGCCGCGGTCGGTACCATGGCGCCTGACGCCGAGACGCTGCTGGACCGTCAGCAGGCCTTCGGCTATACGCTGGAAGACATCAAGTTCCTGCTCACGCCCATGGTCGTGAGCGGCCAGGAAGCGGTCGGTTCCATGGGCGCGGACAACCCGCCGGCGGTGCTGTCCAACCGCCCCAAGCACCTGTCGAACTATTTCAAGCAGAACTTCGCCCAGGTCACCAACCCCCCCATCGACCCGATCCGCGAAGAGATCGTGATGTCGCTGGTGTCGCTGATCGGGCCGCGCCCCAACCTGCTCGGGCTGCGCGACGGCGGCGAGAACATGCGCCTGGAGGTCAGTCAGCCGGTGCTGACCAACGAAGACCTCGAACGGGTGCGCAACATCGAGGACAGCTCGGGTGGGGCCTTCCGCACCAAGACCCTCGATATCACCTACGGCGCCGAGGACGGCGCCCTCGGCATGGAGCGCGCGCTGGCAGCGCTGTGCCGCGGTGCCGAATCCGCGGTGCGCGAAGGCTATAACATCCTGATCCTGTCGGACCGCAATGTCGATGCGGATCACATCCCGATCCCGGCGCTGCTGGCCACCTCGGCGGTGCATCACCACCTGATCCGCCAGGGCTTGCGGACCGAGTCTGGACTGGTGGTCGAAACCGGGGCAGCGCTGGAAGTGCACCACTTCGCCACCCTGGCCGGTTATGGCGCCGAGGCGGTCAACCCCTACCTGGCTTTCGAGACCATCCAGGACGCCCTGCCCCGCCTGCCCGAGAAGCTGTCCTACAAGGACGCGCAGAAGCGTTACATCAAGGCTGTGGGCAAGGGCCTGTTCAAGGTCATGTCCAAGATGGGCATCTCGACCTACCAGTCCTACTGCGGCGCCCAGATCTTCGACGCCGTGGGCCTGGCCAGTGGGTTCGTCGACAAATATTTCACCGGCACCGCGACCACTATCGAGGGCATCGGCCTGGCCGAGGTGGCGCAGGAAGCCGTGCAATGGCACCGCGATGCCTACGGGGATGCCGAGATCTACAAGAAGCAGCTCGACGTCGGCGGTGAATACGCCTTCCGCCTGCGTGGCGAGGCCCACATGTGGACGCCGGAGACCATCCAGAAGCTGCAGCATGCGGTGCGCCGCAAGGACGCGCGGACTTATGCGGAATACGCGCGGGTCATGAACGAGCAGAGCGAGAAGCTGCTGACTCTGCGCGGTCTGATGGAATTCAAGTGGGCGGACGCGCCCGTGCCGCTGGACGAGGTCGAACCGGCCAAGTCCATCGTCAAGCGGTTTGCCACCGGCGCCATGTCCTTCGGTTCGATCTCTTACGAGGCGCACTCGACCCTGGCCCGGGCGATGAACGCCATCGGCGGCAAATCGAACACCGGGGAGGGCGGCGAGGAGCCCGAACGCTTCAATCCCCTGCCTGACGGCTCGCGTAACCCCGAACGTTCGGCCATCAAGCAGGTGGCTTCAGGCCGCTTCGGCGTGACCACGGAGTACCTGGTCAACGCCGACGACATTCAGATCAAGATGGCGCAGGGTGCCAAGCCCGGCGAGGGCGGCCAGCTGCCCGGTCACAAGGTCAGCTCGCAGATCGCGCGGGTGCGACATTCCACTCCCGGGGTCGGCTTGATCTCGCCGCCGCCGCACCACGACATCTATTCCATAGAAGACCTGGCACAGCTGATCCACGACCTGAAGAACGTCAACCCCAGGGCGCGCATCTCGGTGAAACTGGTGTCCGAGGTAGGCGTGGGCACCGTGGCCGCCGGGGTCTCCAAGGCCCATGCCGATCATGTCACCATCGCGGGCTACGACGGTGGCACCGGCGCTTCGCCGCTCACCTCGATCAAGCACGCCGGTTCGCCATGGGAGATCGGCCTGGCCGAGACCCACCAGACGCTGGTGCTGAACAAGCTGCGCGGCCGCATCGCGGTGCAGGCCGACGGCGGCATGCGCACCGGCCGCGACGTGGTGATCGCCGCGCTGCTCGGCGCCGACGAGTTGGGCTTTGCCACCGCGCCGTTGATCGCCGAAGGCTGCATCATGATGCGCAAGTGCCATCTCAACACCTGCCCGGTGGGTGTGGCCACGCAGGATCCGGAACTGCGCAAGCGTTTCCTGGGCAAGCCCGAACACGTGATCAACTATTTCTTCTTCGTCGCCGAGGAAGTACGCCAACTGATGGCGCGCCTGGGCTTCCGCAGCTTCGGCGACATGATCGGCCAGTCCGACCGCCTCGACATGCGCAAGGCCGTCACCCATTGGAAGGCCAAGGGCCTGGACTACAGCCGCATCCTGGCGAAGCCGCAGGTGGACCCGGGAGTCGCCACCAACAACTGCGAGCGCCAGGACCATGGTCTGGACAAGGCGATCGACCACGAGCTGATCCGCCAGGCGGCGCCGGCACTGGAACGCGGCGAGTCGGTCCGGATCGCCATCGATATCCGCAATTTCAACCGCACTTTCGGCACCCTGCTGTCGGGCCGGGTGGCGGAACGCTACGGCCATGCCGGCCTGCCCGAAGATACCGTTTACATCAAGGCCAGGGGTACCGCCGGCCAATCCCTCGGTGCCTGGCTGGCGCATGGGGTCAGCATCGAGTTGGCGGGCGAGGGCAACGATTATGTCGGCAAGGGCTTGTCCGGCGGGAAGATCATCATCTACCCGCCGGCGGAATCGGCCATCGAACGCGCGGAGGAGAACA
>JBFZDU010000111.1:0-5483 GCA_041307205.1 Gammaproteobacteria bacterium
CATGCGCAGCTTGCGCTCCATGTGGATGGGCGAGGTCGCGATGAAGGTATGGATACGGGCCGACCTAGCGCTGCCGCGGACCAGCCCCGGGCACCCCTCTGCCCATGGCCCCCCTGTTCGGTAGCGGTGGAGCTTGGCCAGATGATTGGCCAGCTTGGCCAGGGTCTTGGTCGGCCCGATGCCCACCCTACCGGCAGGCCGGACCATTGACGCACCCGCGCCCACAGCCGCCCGCCCAGGGCCGTCAGGCCCGCGGCTATAGTGGACCCCAGATTTGAGACAGCCCCTTAAGATAGAGCGACAGCGAAAGTGGGGTTAGCGATGCGGCCTAACCTGTTGATGGGGATCAGGCGGAGCTGTCCAATAATTGCGCCAAGGCGGTGCGGACGGTGCGCTCATCCCGGACAGATAGCCGGCCCAAGGCGCCGCGCACCAGCCGATGGTCGAGGGTGAAGAGCTTGAAGCGCACCTTGGAGGGGGCGGGCAAACCGGCCGCCGTCAGGTCTTCGAGCTGGCAGTCCAGTGGCCAGGGGGCGGTGCTGGCCGAGGTAATCATGGCCATGACGGAATGCCCGGCCAGATGATTGAAACGGGTAACGTCGGACAGAATCAGCGCGGGCCGGTTTTTCGTGGCGGCCAGATCCGTAAACGGGAAGGGGACGCGCACCAGGGTAAAACGCTCAAAGCTCACGATAGGCCGCCTCATCGGCCGCGCTGGCCCACTCGGACAGGGTGCCTTCGACGGCGCGCAGATAGTCGAGGTCCAGCGGCTGCACGCGACGGACGCGGGCGCTGCCGTCAGCGATGACTTCCCAGGCCAGCAGGTCGCCGGGTCCCACCCCCAGGGCGGCGCGGATGTCTTGCGGGATGGTGGTCTGGCCCTTGGCGGTGATCTTGCCGATGGCGGTCATGGCATAATCTCGAAAAGATTGGCATTACTTTCTTACTGTAAGGCTGCCATGATCGCCTTGGCAAGCCCCAGAGCTGGCTGACGGCGGTGTTCATCCCTCCGGGACGTTTTCGGCTGGCGAAAACCGCTCCGGATTCCTCAGGTCCTCAATGGAGTGACAGTCATGACATATCAAACCAGTGTCAAACACCTCGAAAGGGTGGAGTTGGTATTCCCGGACTTCGTCAAGAACAAGCGGCTGCGGGAGTGGGTAACCGAAATCGCCCAACTCACCAAGCCTGAAAACATCTACTGGTGCGATGGCTCGCAGGCAGAATATGACCGGCTGTGTGGCGAGATGGTCAAAGCTGGCACCATGATCAAGCTCAACGAGGCGAAGCGCCCGAACAGCTACCTGGCCCTGTCCGATCCCAGCGACGTCGCCCGCGTCGAAGACCGCACCTTTATCTGTAGCATGCACAAGCACGACGCCGGCACAACCAATAACTGGGTCGCCCCGGCCGAGATGAAAGCCACCCTGCGTGGCCTGTTCGACGGCTGCATGCGCGGTCGCACCCTGTACGTGGTGCCGTTCAGCATGGGACCGCTGGGATCGCCGATCTCCCACATCGGCGTCGAACTGAGCGACTCGCCCTACGTCGCTGTCAACATGCGCATCATGACCCGCATGGGCAAGGCGGTGCTGGAGCTGCTGGGCGAGGACGGCGATTTCGTGCAGTGCCTGCACACGGTCGGTGCGCCGCTGGCGCCGGGTGATAAGGACGTGCCGTGGCCGTGCAACAAGGAGAAGTACATCGTCCACTTCCCGGAAGACAACGCTATCTGGTCCTATGGCAGTGGCTACGGCGGCAATGCCCTGCTCGGTAAAAAGTGCTTCGCGCTGCGCATCGCCTCCAGCATGGGCCGCGAAGAGGGCTGGCTGGCCGAGCACATGCTGATCCTCGGCGTGGAATCACCGGAAGGCGAGAGGACCTACGTGGCGGCCGCTTTCCCCAGTGCCTGTGGCAAGACCAACTTCGCCATGCTGATCCCGCCACCGGCGTTCGACGGCTGGAAAGTGACCACGGTCGGCGACGACATCGCCTGGATCAAGCCTGGACCGGATGGGCGACTGTACGCGATCAATCCGGAAGCCGGCTTCTTCGGCGTGGCGCCGGGCACCTCCGCCAAGTCCAACCCGAACGCGCTGGCGACCCTGCACGCCAACTGCATCTTCACCAACGTCGCGCTGACCCCGGATGGCGATGTCTGGTGGGAAGACCTGACCGACACCCCGCCAGCCGAACTGACCGACTGGCGCGGCCAGCCGTGGACGCCGGGCTGCGGGCGGGTAGCGGCCCATCCGAACTCCCGCTTCACCGCGCCGGCGGCGCAGTGCCCCTCGATTGACCCGGCCTGGCAAGACCCGAATGGCGTGCCGATCAGTGCCTTCATCTTCGGCGGGCGCCGCAGCACCGCGATTCCGCTGGTCGTGCAGGCGACCAACTGGACCCACGGTGTCTACCTGGGCGCGACCATGGGGTCCGAGACCACCGCCGCTCAGGCCGGTGCGCAGGGCCAGGTCCGCCGCGACCCGATGGCCATGCTGCCGTTCTGCGGCTACAACATGGCCGACTACTTCGACCACTGGCTGCAAGTCGGTCACACCCTGTTCAATCCACCGCGCATCTTCTGCGTCAACTGGTTCCGCCGCGATGCCAACAATAAGTTCATGTGGCCGGGCTTCGGCGAGAACATGCGGGTACTCAAGTGGATTCTGGACCGCACCCACGGGCGGGCTGCCGGTATCGAAAGCCCACTGGGCTGGATGCCGTCCTATAAGGATATCGACTGGCGCGGGCTGGAGTTCTCGGAAGAATGCTTCACCGAGATGATGTCAGTCGAGCGGGGACCGTGGATCCAGGAACTGCTGTCCCACGAAGAGCTGTTCGTATCGCTGTATGACCGTTTGCCCAAGGAATTTATCTTGCAGCGTGAACTGCTGTTGGCCAGTCTGTGGCGTTCGCCAGAACACTGGCATTTGGCCACCTGAGCGATGATAGCGGGTCAGGTCATTGGCTTTGGCGTCCCCGGACAGCAGGGCCGCGGTCCAGAGGGCGCTCTGGGTGATCGGAAAGTCGGAGAGCAGGGCATTGCCCAGGTTGCCGAAGGGGCCGGCGGGGGCGATCTCGGCATAGGGATAGCCCAGTTGGCGGGCGAGGGCCTGGAGGTTGATGTCAAAGACCCGCTCGCAGCTCATAGAGAAGTCCACCCGCGACGCGGCCAAGGCCCTCCACCAGCGTGACTACTGGGCACCCATCCAAGGGGACGACCTCCCGGCTGCCCTGGACCTGGTCAATACCGGGAGCGGCATAGGCAACTTGGCGATCTGGAGGGCCACCACGGTTGGCCAGCACGAAGCCCTGTTTGTTACCCCGACCTGGGTCAATCCCGCCGACAACGGCATCCCGTTTATTCGGTGCCTAACGAGGACGGGATGCGGTACAAGGTCGGGAGATCCGGAGTTCCTACCCCGGCCGCAGGGCGATGGGGGCAAAGTCCGGGTGATGGGCGCGCAGGCAGGGCGTCGGCCCCTGGGTTTCCAGTTCCTTGACCGTCAGTTCGTTGTCGATGACCGCCACCACGACATGGCCATGGCGCGGCTCCCGCGCCCGGTCCACCACCAGGAGATCCCCGTCCAGGATGCCGGCCCCGGTCATGGAGTGGCCGGTGGCAGGTCGGTGGCTGGGGGCAGTTGGGGCTTGAGAAATAAGGCGCCGCAGGTCAGGTAAAGCTGGCGGCGGCGTGGTATCGGTCGGGGTGGTAATCTCCCTACAGCGCACCGAGCGCGCAGCCGGCAAAGAGCAACGCGGCCTGGCCGTACCGCGCAAGGCCGTGGGCAACCCAGACCCGGATGGCGACGGCCGCCTCGCCTTCAAGTATGAAAATAAGCCCTGGGTAACCTGGAGAAAGCGATTGGAAGCAGTTGCCGTCATCGACTTTGAGACCACCGGCATGTCACCGGGTTACGGGGCGCGCGCCACCGAGATCGCCGCCATCATCGTCCGCGACGGCCAGATCATCGACCGCTATCAGAGCCTCATGAATGCCGGGGTGTCGGTACCCTGGTTCATCACCGAGTTGACCGGCATCACTACTGCCATGGTGCGCCGGGCGCCGCTCGCGCGGCAGGTAATGGGTGAAGTCGCGGACTTTGTTGGCGATTATCCCTTGGTGGCCCACAACGCCTCCTTCGACAAAAAATTCTGGGATGCGGAACTGGCCGGGATCGGGCATGCCCGCCAGCAAGATTTTATCTGCTCAATGCTGCTGGCCCGGCGCATCCTGCCCCAGGCGCCCAATCACAAGCTGGGCACCCTGGTCGCTTATGCCGGGCTGCCCGTCACCGGCCGCTATCACCGGGCCGAGGCCGATGCCGAAATGACCGCCCACTTGACGCTTTATCTGGAGCGGGAACTCAAACGCCGCTTCGGGCTGGGCGCGGTCTCGTGCCAATTGCTGGCCCACATCCAAAAGACCCCGGCCAGCCGGCTGGGGGATTGTGTAGGGCGTTATGGAGGATGCTCGACGAAGTAGATCGGCGCCATGCCAATCGGCGCTTCATGGTGGCCGGGTCGGTCCTGGGGGCCTGGGGCTGCGGGGCCTTCGGTAATAACCCCGCCCGAAGCGGCCGGGATTTTCATACCGCCCTGGCGGGGGAGTTCGCCGGTGCCTTCGCCGAGTGGTCTTCGCCATCGCCGACTGGTCGCCAGAGCGGGGTTTCCTGGCGCCCTTTGCCGAGGAATTCAGGGCATAGGCCTGAGCGGCACCTTCCCAGACGGCGGTCTGCTCCCTCTCTCGCCCCGTCGCCTCGCGCTGTGCCCTTGCGGCGAGCCTTCCTGCGGTGTTACCGTCCCCGTCTTAAGCCGCGGTGCGATTGGAATTCCTATCCCCTTGGAATTCCTATCCCCAACGGGAGGATCATGCAAACAAAACTGACGAGGAATACGGGGATGACGACGACAGTAGGACAGATTCTTGCGCAAAAGGGCAACAAGGCAATGGCGGTTGCGCCGGACAATTCGATCCTCGACGCGCTGAAGATCATGGCTAAATTTGATATCGGCGCGGTTCTAGTGACCGAGGGCGATCAACTGGTTGGTATCTTCACCGAGCGCGACTATGCCCGCAAAGTCGTGCTGAAAGGATTGGTCTCGCGTGATGTAAAGCTCCGCGAACTGATGACCGCAAACCTGTTTACGGTGACCCCGGAAAACACGGTGAATGAAGTTATGCAGACCATGACGAACAAACGCATCCGTCACCTGCCAGTCGTGGAAAACGGTCAGATCGCCGGAATCGTCACCATCGGCGACATGGTCAAGTGTATCGTTAGCGAGCACGAGGCGACCATCCAGCACTTGTCGAACTACATCGCTGGCGACCTCGAGACCTGAGAACGCGCACAGAAGTCAGCGCCCAGATGCAGGCCCGTACAGGGCCAATCAGCCGGCCACGGGTGCTCGGCCCTGGCGTCTGTGCCCGAAGCGTCGAAGCCGGTGGCGTCCAGTTCCGACAAGCCTCGACACAGACG
>JBFZDU010000112.1:0-4865 GCA_041307205.1 Gammaproteobacteria bacterium
GACCGCGCCCCGACCGCGGCGCCGTGCTGCGGACCCTGCAGGCGGCGTGCCGCGATCGCGACGCCAGTGCCGCGGCGCGCTCTCTGGTCGAGCTGGCGGCCATCGAGTGGCCCGACCAACCGCCGCTCAGCCTGGGGGTCCTGGCGGGGCGGCTGAGTACGGGCGGGGACGCGGTGCGCGCGCTCGATCGGCATCTCTACGGCGCCGGGCATGGGGATTGGCCGGCCGATGCCCTGTGGGCGGCGGTGCGGGACGGCCTGCACGCGGCGCCGGCAGCGCCCGACCCGGACCCGCCGGTGCCCCCGTTGTATGCCCGGCAGGCCTGACTGCCGCCGACCGGCGCCGCGCAGCAGCCGGTCTATGCTTGACTGAGGCTGAGCCAGAGGCGACGCAAATGTGGACCAGGCACGCATGGCTGGGTTTGATCCTGACGGCGTTGCCGGTTGCGGCCTGGGCGCAAGCGGCAGGCGTGATCGAAAACGACCTGGGGATGCGGTTCGTGCCCATCCCGGCGGGGGAGTTCAGCATGGGCACCGCCGACCCGGCGGCGGCCCGGATGGAGATCCCGGACCCCAAGCCGGACGACGTGCTGGACGAGACGCCCGCCCACCGGGTGCGCATCAGCCGGCCGTTCTACCTGGGCGAGACCGAGGTCACCCAGGAGGTCTGGTATCGGGTGATGGGAAACCAGCCGGGACCCGAGGCCTATTGGGCGCGGCCGGACTGGCGCCGACTGCCGGTGGCCGCGGCCTCCTGGCTGATGGCGGAGCGGTTTGTCGCCGAACTGAACGCCCGCGACCCGGATTACCGCTATCGGCTGCCCACCGAGGCCGAGTGGGAGTACGCGGCCCGCGCCGGCTCGGCGGGGTTGCGTCCCATGCCCGCGGAGGAACTGCCGGAGCACGCCTGGTTCATCGCCAACTCCGGCGACGAGCCGCAGCCGGTCGCCACCCGCCGACCCAATGCCTTTGGCCTGTACGACCTGCTCGGCAACGTCTGGGAATGGGTGGATGACTGGTATGCGGGCGACACCTATAGCGCCGGGATGCGCACCGATCCGCGCGGACCCGCCGGCGGGCGGGCCAAGGTGCGGCGCGGCGGTTCCTACCATTGCCCGATCCACCTGGTGCGGCCGGGCTACCGCGCCGCCAACCCGCCCGATACCCGCTACACCGTGCTCGGCTTCCGCCTGGTGGCCGAACCGGTAGACCGAATGCGGCAGTGAGGGGTCGAGGCTATCCCGATCGGGCCGAGGGCGGCCCTCCACAGCGCACGAACCGGGCAAGGCGGCACGCCCCGCTGTAGGAGCGGCGCCCCCGCCGCGATGGCGCTCGGCACCACCCCAATCGGGCCGGGGGCGGCCCTCCTACAGCGCGCGATCCGGGCGAGGTGGCACGACCCCTGTAGGAGCGGCGCCCCCGCCGCGATGGCGCTCGGCACCGCCCCGATCGGGCCGGGGGCGGCCCTCCTACAGCGCACGATCCGGGCAAGGGGGCACGACCCCCTGTAGGAGCGGCGCCCCCGCCGCGATGGCGCTCGGCACCACCCCGATCGGGCCGGGGGCGGCCCTCCTACAACGCACGAACCGGGCAAGGCGGCACGACCCGGATTGGGCCGGGGGCGGCCCGCCGCCAGTGCCCGGCTTTACCAGGGTCGCCTAAGGAAACAACTGCCCGAAACGCCGGGCCAGTTCTTCCTGTTGGTCCCGGGGCACCGGACCTTGCCGCAGATAGGCGAGCTGCAGCCGCCGGATCTGGCGTTCCGGCTGCTCGTTGGCGCCTTTCATGGCGTTTTCCAGCAGTGCCACCTGGCGCTGCATGCGCAGCGACTGGGCCGCGGGCGGCGACTCCTGCTTGCGCAGGATCTCCAGGTCCAGGCAGAACTGGTTGCGCGCCGCGGCGTTGCTCGCCAGGGTCGCCGCAGCGGGCGCCGGTCCGCTGCCCTGGATCGCCGCCCGGGCCGCCTCGAAGCGCCGGTTCAGCTGCTCCAGCAGTTCCTTCTCGGCCGGCGGTTTGTCGATGCCCTGCCACTTGGCTTCCAGGCCCTCCAGGGCCGCGGCGTCGGGCGGGGCGGCTTGCGCCAGGGCCTCGGCACGTTCGCACAGCTCATGCAGCACCAGGTACTGCACCAGCGCCTGCTGCGCGTGTGCCAGGTCGGCGGCGGCGAGCCGCTGCCGCAGTTGTTCGTAGGCTTGGCGGAAGCGGGCCTCCAGCGCCGGGCGCGCCTGCTTGGGCAAGGCGCCGAGCTGGTCGAATGCCTCTCTGAGCCGGGTCAGTTCGGCGCGCTGGGCGCGCACCCCGGCGGCGTCGAGTTGCGCCAGTTCCTCCAGCCGCGCGCACAGCGCCTCGGCCTGCTGGCGTTGCTCCTCCAGCCCGGCCATGAACTCGTCACGGGCGCTGCGGTCGCGCTTGAACACCTCGTCCAGGGCACCGTTGAACGCCTGCCACAGCTGCTGTTCGTCCTTGCGCGCCGATGCCACGCTGACCTGCCAGGCCTCGCGCAGGCGGCGTGCCTCGGCCACGGCCTGCCGGGTGTCGGTGACCGCGGCCAGGGCCTGTGCCTCTTTCGCCAGCGCCTGACGTTGCAGGAAGTTGTGCCGGCGTTCCTTGCCGAGCGGCTGTTCGATGCCGGCCAGCGCCTGGTCGAAACGGGCGCGGATACTGTCCCACTGCTTGTGCGGGACCGGGCCGGTGTCGCGCCACTGCCGCTTGGCCTGCAGCACCTCGCGGTCGAGCGACCGCCAGTCGGGCGTCGTCCAGTCGGTCTCGCTCTGCAGCTGCTCCAGCCGGGCACACAGGGCGGCGCGCGCCGCCAGGTTGGCCTCGCGCTGCTGCGCCTGCTCGTCGCGCTCCTGCTTGATGGGCGCGTGGGCGGCGGTGCAGGCCGCGTCGAAGGCGGTCCACAGGCGTCGCGCCTTGCCGCTGCCCCCGCCCAGCGCCTTCCAGCGCGCGCGCAGGCTGGCAAGGGTCTTGGCCCGTTCCTCGGTGCTGACGTCGGCCTCGGCCAACTGCTTGGCCTCGGCCACCAGTTCTTCGCGGGCCTTGTCGCTGCTCCAGCTGCGCCAGGACCGCAGCTCGCGCAACAGCGGCTCGCACTTGGCCAGGCGCCGCTGCAGGGGTTGCAGCTGCGGGTGCAGCGGTCGGGGCAGATCGGCGAGCAAGCCGGTTGCCGTCTTGTAGGCGCTGTTGGCGGGGTCCAGGGTCTTTTGCTCGAGCGCCCCCTCCAGGGCCTCCACGGCCTCCTTGAGCCGGGCGCGGTTGGCCTTGAATTCCTCCTGTTGCTGCGCCAGCTGTTTGGCGATGCGCTCGACCAGGTGCTGCACGCGCTGCAGCGGTTTCTCGAATGCCGGGTTGTCGCCGTAGGCGGCCGTCAGTTCGACGTGGTGCTGCTGCGCCGCTTCCACGTCCCGCGGCGTCAGGCCGCCGCGTTCCAGGGTGGCCTCGAGCTTGGCGATGGCGGCGGCGACCGTCTCTTCCTGGCGGGCCAGCTTCTCGCGTTCGCGCAGGCCGGATTCCAGCTGTGCGAGCGCTTCCTGCCACTCTTCCTGCAACAAGCGTTCGGTCCAGCCGTCCTGCAGCGGCGTGGCCTGCTCCCAACCGGCGCACATGATCTTCATGGCAGACCTGGCTTCTTTGGGATCGGCGCTGGCCAGGTCGTCGCCGACCTGGCGCAGCTGCTGCAGCAGCTGTTCGCGCGCCGCCTTGTGCGACAGGTCTTCCTGCTGCGCCTGGCGCAGCGCAGCGAGCCGGGCGTCGAGGCGCGGCGCCAGGGCCGCATAGCGCTCGCGGTGTTCGGGTCCCGCGTCGGCTTCCAGCCCCTGCCAGTGCAGCCGGGCCCGCTGCAGGGCCTCGGCGTCGAGCAGCGGGACCTCGATGAGTGCCGCCAGCTCGCCGAGCAGTTGCTCACGTTCGCTGGCGCGCTCGCGCCGGCTGCGCAGTTCGTCCAGGCGCTGGTCGGCGACGCGCGCCACCGTCTTGTCGTGGCCCTTGGCGAGGCGCCCGATCTCCTGCAGCGCGTCCTCGTCGTCGATGCGTTCGAGCGCGTGCAGGCGCACTTCGACCGATTTGTCTTCCAGGGCGCAGCGCCGCAGCAGGGACTCGTCCTTGACCAGGGCGACCGCCGCCACCCGGATCTCGGGGTCGGCCGCGCGGCTGGCCAGGTCGGCGAGGCAGGGGGTGTTCGCCACCGCTGCCATGGCCGGTGCCAGTGGCGCGCCGATGGCCGCGGCCTGGCCCTGTTGCAACAGGACGCAGAGGCGGGCGGCAATCGCCGGCTGCGCCGCGGGATGGGCGCGCAGCACCTCGAGCAGCTGCCCGATCGAATCGAGCTTGCCGATGACCAGTTCGCGGACGGCGCGATCGGGGTCGTTGAGGGCGAGGGCGTGGTAATCGGCCGCCGTCAGCGACTCTTCGGCGAGCGCCTTCAGACGCACGGCGGCATCCGGGTGTTGCCACTTGGGCCGCAGCCATTTTTCTAGAATTTTCATTGTTGGAGTTTCGAAACCAAGCAAAGGGTCGCGGTGTGCACGTATCGCGTGATCGGGCACTTATTTTGCCGCACAGGCAGAGCCGAGATCCTTGAACCCCGTTGCGGAACCCTATCCTCGGTCCTTGGATCGTTCCTCCTTCGCAACGGGCCAGGGGTACGCGGCGCCACGGCTCGCGCAAGTATAGAGAGACTGTGGGGCCGAATGACAGCCCGGCTTGTCAAAGGCGGGTTGCCGGTCGGTTGCCGGGTCACGGCGCGCTGTCCAGCAGCTGCAGCAAACGCCGGTACCTGGCCCGCAGTCCCGGGACCGGGCGGGGGGCGAAGCGGGCCGGGTCGGCGGGCCGATCCCAGCCGGCCGGGCCGCCGGCGGCCAGCCA
>JBFZDU010000113.1:0-7024 GCA_041307205.1 Gammaproteobacteria bacterium
AGGGGATGTTCAGGGAACCGGGTCTGGATCAGCACCCGGCCCGGTGCCTCACCGCGGCCGGCCCGTCCCGCCACCTGCACTACCAGCTGGGTCATCCGCTCCGCGGCGCGGAAATCCGCCCCAAACAGACCGCCGTCCACGTCCAGCACACCGACCAGGGTCACGCCGGGAAAGTGGTGGCCCTTGGCCAGCATCTGGGTGCCAACCAGCAGGGCCGGACGACCCTCGCGTGCCTGCTCCAACAACTGCTCCAGCTGACCCTTGCGGCGGGTCGCGT
This sequence comes from Gammaproteobacteria bacterium, assembly GCA_041307205.1. Lineage (GTDB taxonomy): Bacteria > Pseudomonadota > Gammaproteobacteria > Chromatiales > Chromatiaceae > JARRQB01. The sequence continues at coordinate 278 of JBFZDU010000113.1, forward strand.
CGCGGTCGACACGCAGTAGCGGCACTGCCGGAAAACGCACCCGCAAGACCTGCTCCAGGCGCTCGGTACCCTGCCCCAGCGGGTGCAGCTCGACGCCCCCGCAGTCCGGACAAACCGCGGGCACGCGCCGCTGGGCGCCGCAGTGATGACACCACAGCAAGCCGGCGGCAGCATGCCAGGTCTGGCGCGCATCACAGCGAGGGCAATCGGACAGCCAGCCGCAGTCGTAGCAGCTAAGTACCGGCGCAAAGCCACGCCGGTTCAGAAATACCAGCGCCTGCTGGCCGCTCTCCAGGGTCGCTGCGAGCTCGCGCAGCAGGACCGGCGACAGCCCGGCCTCCAGCGGTTGCGCACGGACGTCCAGCAAGTCCAGCCTGGGCAGGCGCGCGGCGCCGGCGCGCTGACTCAAGCGCAGCAGCCGGTAGCGGCCCTCCTGCGCATTGCGCAGGCTCTCCAGCGACGGCGTGGCCGACCCCAAGACCACCGGGCAGCCGGCGCCGCCGAGGGCCCGCTGCGCCCGTACCAAGGCCAGATCGCGCGCTGAATAGCGGAAACCGTCTTGCTGCTTGAACGAACCGTCGTGTTCTTCGTCCACCAGCATCAGGCCCAGGTCAGCCACCGGAGCCAGTACCGCCGACCGGGTGCCGATCACGACCCGGGCCAAGCCCAAGCGCGCCCGCTGCCAGGCGCGCTCGCGCTCGCCTTCGCTCAGCCCGGAATGCAGCACCGCGACACCCGGTCCCAGTCGCGCCGCAAAGCGCCGCACCAACTGCGGCGTGAGCGAGATCTCGGGCACCAACACCAGCACGCCCTGACCCCGCGCGAGCGCGGCAACGGCCAAGCGCAGATATACCTCGGTCTTGCCGCTGCCGGTCACCCCTTCGAGCAGGAACGCCCCGAACTGGCCGAAGCCGTTGCTGACGGCGCTCACCGCCGCTGCCTGTTCGGCCGTGAGGGCCGGACCAGTGCCCACGGCCTGGGGCGGCGGCGCGGCGAGCTCACAAGCCTGTATCCAACTGCGCCCGCGCAACGCCCGCAGCGCCGCGCCGGCCGGGCCTGCAGCGGCCTCCAACTCCGGTCGAGTGACCGGACCGGCACGCCGCTGCAGTTCCACCAGCAAGGCGGCTTGGCGCGGGGCCCGGCGCAGCGTCGCCGGATCGGCCGCCCGGCCCGCCGCGGTCAGCTCCCAGGCCGACACGCCCAGAGCCAAGGGCGGTTCCCCGCGGCGCAAGCGCACCGGCAGCGCGGCACACACCACTTCGCCCACCGGGTGGTGGTAGTAATCGGCTGCCCATTGCAGAAACGCCAAGTGTGCAGCATCCAGCAGTGCAGTACGGTCGAGTACTTCCCCGAGCAACTTCAACCGGCCCCGAGCCACTGCCGCCGCATCCTCGGTGCCCACGACCACACCGATGCGGGTGCCTCGACCGAACGGTACCCGTACCCGCACCCCGCAGCTCGGCTGTTGGTCGGGCGGCACCAGGTAATCAAAAACGGTCGGCACGGGCGCGTCCACTACGACCTGCACCAGCAGCGCCCGACTGCTGGGCAGTTTCGTTTGACCTACTGTCGTCATGGCATAAGCTCGGCAAGCAACGGCGCTGCGCTACAGTCGAGTTCTCCACAGCAGCTGTGGAAAACGTTGTGGATCAATGCTGGGAATCGACAATAAAGCCGCCACTAATGGCCTTTTCTGCCAAATTGGCGTTTTTTTGCACAGTCAGATAAAAATCTTTATAAACATGAACTTAAAGAATTTACTGATGTGCTGATAGGTTAAGCACTTGTTGCAGGTCAATATTGGAGCCCCTTCGGCACTCGTGTGCATAACTACAAGGCACAGAGGCTTGTCAATCACCAACGCGCGCCGCGCCCGAGTTTTCGTCGCCGGCATTACCGGAAGTCACGCAAAACCAGCTAAATGCCAAAGCGGCGCCATCGACGGCGTGGTCTTAAGCGGTGCGCGAACCGGGTGGCTGAGCGCCAAGGCCCGGCCAAGTATCGCATGCCGGGTGACTTCCCGACCGGGGTCCCGGCCGCGCGCTTGAAAGCGGCCTGGCGATATGTGATAACCGCGCCTACGCGCCCCGGGATTGAGGCATGTCGAGTCTCCAGCAGCAGATTCTTCGCACCGATGCCGCAGGCATGCCCCTGGAGTGGATCGACTATCGCGAAGCCGTCAAACTCCACGTCCTCGGGCTGATCGCCTACAGCTGCGGCAGCACCGTGTTCCGACTGCGCGGCGGGTTCAATGCCCGCACGCGGCGGCGCAGCTTGCTCGAAGTGAACGCGATCCTGGCCACCTACGGCAACAACCGCACCTTGCAGAAGCTGCGCGACGGCTATGTCCCGCCGCTCAGTAACCGCACCCTGTTCCAGCGCGACGATCATTTCTGCCTGTACTGTGGCGGCCAGTTCGAACGGCGCGAGCTGTCCCGTGACCACGTTACGCCGGTCAGCCAGCACGGCCTGGACACCTGGAGCAACGTGGTCACCGCCTGCCTGCGCTGTAACAGCCACAAGGCCGGCCGCACCCCTGAACAGGCCGGCATGGAATTGCTCGCCATCCCCTTCGCGCCCACGCACGCAGAGTACATCTACTTGCAAAGCCGGCACGTGCTGGCGGATCAGATGGAATTCTTGCGCGCCCACTTCCCGCGCAGCAGCCCGCTCCATGGCAGACTGGGGCCGCGGGCCACCGGCCCCGAGCCGCGGTAGGTCAACTTGGACCGCGCGTCTCAGCCATGTGCAGATGCCTGATTGGCAGCACATCGCCGCGCAGATCGCGGCAGCATCGGGCGTATCGTTCAAGCCGGCGCCCCCAAGTGGCTTGGGCGGGGGCTGCATCAACACTGCGGTGCGGCTCAGCGACGGAGAGCGCAGCTGGTTCGTCAAGATCAACCGTGCCGCGCTGCTCGGCATGTTCGAGGCCGAATACGCCGCACTGCAGGAGCTGGCGGGGACTGCCACCATCCGCGTGCCGCGGCCACTGTGCACCGGCCGCAGCGACGGCGACAGCTTTATCGTAATGGAGTATGTGGCGCTCGGCCGGGGTAACACCGCCGGCCAAGCCGCTGCCGGCAGGCAATTGGCTGCGCTGCACCGGGTCCGGGCCGCGCAGTTCGGTTGGCAGCGCGACAACACCATCGGGGCGACCCCGCAGCCCAACGGCTGGATGGGGGACTGGATCGGCTTCTGGCACACCCGGCGCCTGGGGTTCCAGCTCGAACTGGCGGCCCGTAACGGCCACGGCGGCCGACTGCAAGGGCTCGGGGAACAACTGCTGGAGCGCTTTGCGGGGCTCATCGACCATGCCCCGATGCCCTCGCTGCTGCACGGCGACCTGTGGGGCGGCAATCTGGGTTTCCATCAGGCAGGACAGCCGGTAATTTTCGATCCGGCCAGCTACTATGGCGACCGTGAGGCCGATATCGCCATGACCGAGCTGTTCGGCGGCTTCGGCACCCCATTCTACGCCGCCTACAACGCCGCTTGGCCGCTCGACCCCGGCTACCGGGTACGCAAGTCGCTATACAACCTGTACCACGTCCTTAATCACCTCAACCTGTTTGGTGGCGGCTACGCCGGCCAGGCGGAGGATATGCTGCGCCGCCTGCTCGCTGAACTGCGCTGAACACCGATCCCGGCGGCCTATTGGTGCCGGTTGAACCGGCCGTGCGCCAAAAAATACAAGACCTGCCCGACCACCCGGGTATCGCGCATAATGAACGGATGGCTGCAGGGCAGCACCAGGAAATCCTGCTGGCCTTCGAGCTGGGCCGCGGCCACCGAGACCTTGCCGTCGTGCGGCCCGTCGAATAGCCGACCGAACCAAAAGTCCAGCGAACGACTGCCGGCGATCACGCCGATTTCCAGGTCGATCGGCCCCAGGGTGGCCGGCACGCCATCCGGCCCTGTGCCCAGTTGCGTGACCGCCGGGCCAAGCAGCCAACGGGCGAGCGCCTGGCGGCGCGCGCGCTCTGCGGCCTCGCTGCCCTGGTTGGGCGGGCTCAGCATGACCATGCGGCTGCCTGGGGGAACCGGATGGGACTGGAAGTACTGACGCACCAGGATGCCGCCCAGCGAATGGGTGACGAAGTGCACCGGCGCAACGCCGTCGCAGGCGGTCATGGCGGCGGGCACGACCTCTGCGGCCAGGCGCTCAATCGAGCGGCGTGTGGAGGGGTAACCCCGGTTCACCACCCGGTAGCCTGCCGCCTGCAAAGCCGCCGCAATGCGGCGCATGGAACGGCGGGTCCGTCCCAGGCCATGCAGCAGCACCACGCAAGCGCGCGGTTGGCTCATGCGCGCCGGCTCCTGCCGCCCTCAGCCACCGCGCCGCACCAGGGTAATAAAGGCATAGGGGTAGGGATTGCGCGCGTCGGGCGCGTGCCGTTCATGCGCCAGTTCCCGCCACTGCGCGGGATCGAAATCGGGAAACCGGGCGTCGCCTTCGATCTCGGCATCGACCATGGTCAGCAGCAAACGGTCGGCGCGCGGCAGCGCCAGGGCATAGAGCTGTGCGCCCCCGATGACCGTGACCTCGGCGCCGCCGGCCAGGGCGATGGCCTCATCCAGGGAGTGCGCGACCATCGCACCCTCGGCCCGGTAGGCACGATCATGCGTCACCACGATATGACTGCGGTGCGGTAACAGGCCCGGCAAAGATTCCCAGGTGCGGCGGCCCATGATCAAGGGCTTGCCCATGGTGGCGCGCTTGAAGTGGGCAAGGTCCGCGGGCAGGTGCCACGGCAGGGCATTGTCCCGGCCGATCACCCCATTGCGGGCAATCGCAGCGATCAGCGTGATGCGGACTTGATCTTGCATGCGCCGGATTTTACCCGAAGGCGCAAGGGATTCCCGCGTTTTCCTGGGCTAGATTTCAGGTGACTGGTGCGATGCAGCGGCGGAGGCGGGAGCATGCGATTACTGAACGCGCGGGATCTCCAGGCCTTGGCGCAGCGGCTGGGGGTACGGCCGTTGCTGCGCCATGTCGGCGAGCGGCTGGCGGAGGATTTTCTGCGCTGCACCCGACTGCCGGGCCCCTCACCCTGCGTGCTGCCGGTACCGCCTGGCGAGATCGCGCTACACCCCTGGACAGACGGACACTATTTCGGCTTCAAGTATCAGGCGCGCCAGCCCGCCAACCCGGGCCGCGGACACCCTAACCGCACCGGCCTGGGGGCCCTGGGCCTCCTCGAAACCGGCGAACTGCTGCTGCTGAGCGACATGACCCTGCTGACCGCCCTGCGCACTGCGGCCACCGCCGCCTTGGGGGCCAGGCTGCTGGCGCGCCCCGAGAGCCGCACCCTGGCCCTGCTTGGAACTGGCGCGCAGTCCGAGTTCCTGGTCCTCGAGCTGCTGGACGTGCTGCCTCTGCGCGAAGTGCGTTACTTCGATCCGGATCTGCACGCCATGATGAAGTTCGCCCGCAACCTGGAAGACGCGGTGTGCTGCCTTGCGCCTTGCGGCGATGTGGCGGAGACGTTGCGGGGCGCCGACCTGGTGGTCGCTGCCACCTCATCGGCACAAAAGCTGCGGCTGCTGGATGGCACATGGGTGCCGCGGGGCGCGCACATCCACGCCCTGATCGACGGCCAGCTTGGGGAGGCCGGGCTCGACCCCAGCTTACTTACGCGCAGCCGCGTGGCCGTTGACGCGCAGCGGCCGGGGGATGGCAGCCAAGCGGGGTTGCAGCAACTGCTGCGCGGCGAGGCCGTGTTGCGTCGGGAGCATGGTGATATCACCCTGCTGATCTCGACCGAGGTCGGACTGCAGGATTTCAGCGTACTGGGGGCAGTACACACCTTGGCGGACGCGCTGGAGCTGGGGACATCGCTCGACCTGACAGCCAAACCGCAGGATCCCAAGGACCTGTATGGTTTTCTCACCAAGCAGCCGGTGCTGACGGCCATGGCCCGGCGTCAGGTCAGGGCCTGACACCGGGTTGTTGCGGGCGGGCGCGCCCCGCGGCGCGCCCGCGCTGCCGGATGCGCGTCAGGCGGCCTCTTCGAGGCACAGTTCCTCTTCGGCCTCGATCATCATCTCCACGATGATTGCCATTTCCTCCGGGTTGGCCTCAGCCAGTTCCCGCAACTCCGCACAATCCACTGCTAAAGGATGTTCGCTGTTCATGGTTGAACCCAAGAAAATGAATAAGTCTTTTATTAATTTCTTATGTAACCATCCCGAAGTCAAGCACAGAAATGTTTCCGGGTGTTGCCACCGCACCCCGGGCAACCGCAGCCGAGCCGCCCGCAGACTGGGCATTAGCCGCGACGCCCTGCTGCAAGTTCGGCAGCAGCTGGGGCATGGCCCAGCGGTACCACAGCACGGTCAGGTCGGGCCAAGCAGACCGTTGCGGCTCAACACCTTGTGGATACGCCGGCTGGTCCGGGCCAAGCGTTCCAGGTCACCAAAATGGGGACGCTCGCCAGCCCGCAGCCGCCGCTCCCAATCGGCCAGTTCGCCATCGAGGTAATCCAGCAGCTTCACCGAGCAGCCATCACAACTGCCGCTGCACAGTTGGGTCCCGGGCAGATCGAACGGCAGCGCCGCACGGACCTCGGCGATCAGATTACGCATGGCGGTGCTGGTATCGGGCTTCATGCTGGGCGGCGCGCCCGCGGCAAAGGGAAAAGTCTAACCCCAGGAGGCGCGGCGGTGCGCAGCCACAGCCCTGTGAAGCGTTTCGTCGCGGGCGCATAATACGCGTGTTCAAAGCCCCCCTCACAGCGTCATGAGTCA
>JBFZDU010000114.1:0-5630 GCA_041307205.1 Gammaproteobacteria bacterium
TGGAGCAAACAATGCAAGAGACCTTTGAAATCAACGCGGTGGCCCGCAGCGACGAGGGTAAGGGTGCGAGCCGCCGCCTGCGTCGCACGGGTATGGTACCTGGCATCATTTACGGCGGCGGACGGGACCCGCAGATGGTCGCCACGGCGCACAACGAGCTGTTCCATCACCTCGAGAACGAGGCCTTCTACTCGCACATCCTGACCGTGAAGGTTGGCGGCGATACCCAGAAGGTGGTGCTCAAGGACCTGCAGCGCCACCCGGCCAAACCCTTCATCCTGCATTTCGACCTGTTGCGGGTCGCTGCCGGCGACCTGATCAAAATGCACGTGCCGCTGCACTTCGTGGGCGAAGATCTGGCGCCGGGCGTCAAGGCCGGGGGCAAGGCTTTGCATAATTTGACGGAACTGGAAGTGACCTGCGAGGCACGCAACCTGCCTGAGTTCATCACGGTGGACGTGTCCGGGCTGAACGTCGGGGATGCGCTCCATCTGAGCGAGCTGAAGTTGCCGGAAGGGTTGGAGATCTTCGCCCTGACCCACGGCGATCACTACGACGCGGTGGTCGTGAACATCGTCGGCAAACTCGGCGGCGGTATGGGTGGTGAAGAGGGCGAGGGCGTCCCGGCGCCCTGACGCGAGGGATTCCCCAGGCGGGGACGCGGGACCGGCGGCCATGTGCCGCCGGTTTCGTTTCAGAGGTGCCCTATGGCAGACACGGGTGTAAGTTGCATCGTCGGGCTGGGCAATCCGGGCGACCGTTATGCCGCGACCCGCCACAACGCCGGATTCTGGCTCGTCGACGAGCTGGCGCGGCGCCATGGCGGCCAGTTCCGGGCGGAAACCAAATTCCACGCCGAGGCCTGCCGGATCGTTGTCGATGGGGCCGAGTGCTGGCTGCTCAAGCCCATGACCTACATGAACCGCAGTGGCCAGGCCGTCAGCGCCTTCGCGCGCTTTTACAAGCTCACACCGGCCGAGCTACTGATCGCGCACGACGAACTGGACCTGCCGCCGGGAGTGGCCAAGCTCAAGCGCGGCGGCGGGCATGGCGGCCACAACGGCCTGCGCGATATCACCAGTGCGCTGGGTGGGACGGATTTCGCCCGGTTGCGGATCGGCATCGGCCATCCGGGGCATCGCGACGCGGTGGTCGACTATGTCTTGCACCCGCCGTCGCGCGACGATGCCGAGGCCATGCGCGCGGCCATCGACCGCGCAGCCGATTGCCTGCCGGAGCTGTTGAGGGGGGAATTACAGCGGGCAATGAACCGCCTGCACGCCGAACCCTAGGCCCGCGTTGGCCCCCGTGAACCGGCGCTGCCTTAGGGTCGGCGTCCCGGCGCGATGCCGGATCGATCGCGGGGCTTGCGCTGCGGTCTTCGAAACCGGGCCGAGGGCGGCCCTTCTACCGGCCTGTCCCTGGGTCGTTTGCCAGGCAGTCGGCAAGAAAAAACCCGCTGCCGTGGTCGGCAGCGGGCTTCTCAACCGTAAGTATGACGCTGCTTACAGCTTCCAGGCCACCGAGACGCCAAAGGAGTCCTGGTACATCTGGATGTCGGCTTCGCCACCGCCAAACGCGGGTGGAATGGAATTGGAGCCGTTGATCGTCACTTCGAAGGCGTGCATATAGGCCGCCGTCACCTCCATTCCGGGATTGACCTGGTAGGTCAGGCCCAGGGTCAGGTGGTCTTCCACGGTCGCGGGCGCCAGCACGTTGAACAGGGTCTGGGACGACGGGATGGGGGCGCTGCCGTGGTTGTAGCCCGCGCGCAGGGTCAGCTTGGGATCGACCTGGTACTCGAAACCGATCTTGTACACGGTCATGTCGTCCCAGCCGAAGCCCGGTCCGTTATTTCCGCCCAGGCATGAACTGAAGTCGCCACCAAAGCAGCCGAACAGATTGTTGATCGGGTTGGCGATGGAATCGACCTCGCCGTACTGGATGCGCATGACATCGGCGGCGATCAGCAGTTTGGGGGTGGCCTGGATGGCGATCCCCACTCCGAAGTTGGACGGCACGTCGAAGTCACCCTGCTCCGCGAACAACCCGGAATAGTCGTCGAACTCGGTCATGTAGGTGCGGCTCTGGTAGGTGGCGCCGACCGTCACATTGCTGGTCAGCTTGCCCATCCAGCCGACCCGCACGCCGGCCCCGTAAGCCCAGTCGGTGCCGTTTTCGCTGATGTTGGTCGGGCTGGTGCTGAGTTGCGTGAAACTCTGCAGACCACGGGCCTCGAAGCCCTGAGCGACCAGGTTGAGTCCAATGCCGATCGAGTGATTGGGATTCACCTTGTAGGAGAGGCTGGGTACCACGAACAACTGCATCAGGTTGATCCCGGTGCGGTTCCCGGTGCCGGCATTGAACAATGGGATCCCGGGGGGGGCGTAGTCGGAGTTCATGCCGCCATTGCCGAACACGGACAGGGCGAACGCCAGGTCATTGTTGAGGCCGCGGCGATAACCGAACTCCGGGATGAAGAACCATTCGGAGTCGCTGCCATCGAAAGTCACAGAGCCGCCGCCTGGGGTCAAGGCGCCGTTATCGACGAACGTGGCCTCGCGGATCGGCCGAAAGAGATCCACACCCAAGTCGGCTCGATCGCCGATCCACGCCGAACCGGCCGGGTTGCCCCCGACGGCCACGGCATCGGCCTGGTAGCCGATATTGACCCCACCCATGCCCTTGGATTTCATGCCGATACCGTGCGGCGCATAGCCGTTGGTAGCGAACGCGGAGCCGCTAGCCAGGGCCCCTGCGATGAGTGCTGTAAGTAGTTTCCTAGCGTGCGGCATTTTTGAGTCTCTCCTCAATTGGCTTGACAGAGCCTTGCAGCTTTGATGGTTATGCAGGGCCCATTCTGAGATGCGTCCAGTCGGGTAGCAGCTGCTACCCGTTGTATTTTTCTTCGTCAGTCATCAGTCGTCGCCGGCGACGGCCGCGAGCGTATCGCGGATGGCGCCGGGTGCGCTCGAGATCTTCATGAAGGTCCCCATGCTCAGGTCGGGGAAGCTCACGGCGATCCGGAACTTGCCGGGCAGGGCAATCGCCTTGTTGCCGGTCACCAGCAGCTCGTACGGCAGGTGGGCCGCGTGTTTCAGGGTGCCAGTATCGGTGGCCGACATGACCTTGGCGTCCGCACCGTCGCCGCTGCTGAGGGCTACGCCGAACAGGGTCTGGTCCTGGCCCGGGATATCGATGCGGTAGACCTGTTTCGCCCCGGCCGTGCCGGCCGCCAGGCGTTGCTCGATGTGTTGTACCGCGGCGGCATGGGATTCGAAGCTGGCAAGCTCGTCCACGTCGTCGAAATAGGGCATGGCCATCATGTAGTGGTATTTACGCAGCTTCTTCTCGCTGAGGCCCTTTTCCGAGCCGAAGGTCTGCGTATTGCCCAGTGCGGCGCTCAGTTTTGCCGCTACGTCGGCCAAGTCGCCCTCCATGCGGAACGCCGCGGCGGTGTAAGCCGGATTGGCGTAGGCCACCTGGATGCCGTCACCGGCCTTGGTGACCGAGACGCGCTGCGCGGCACCGAAGGCGCCATTGGTCGTCTTGGACGCCGCCGCCTTGAGCTCGTCGCTGGTCACCACTATCACCTGGGTGTCGGCGTACGGCGAGTACTCACCGGCCACCGTAAAGCCCTGGCCCTGCAGTGCGGACTTGGCCGCGGCCACTGCGCCGCCCAGGTCGTCACCGGCCGCTTGGCCCAACACAAAGGGTTTCAGGTCTTCCGCCATCGCCGGTGCGGCGACGACCAGTGCAGCCGCCAGCCACCAGGGCGCACGGCGCGCAAGGGTTGAATTCATGCCGATATCCTCCTCGATTCTCTCGATCGCTATTATTGGCAGCTGCCCCGGTTCACGGCTGAACCGCGGGCCGGCGCCGGTAGTTTCTGTCCGCGCGTTAATCTGCCGGGGTCAGAACAGGCAAAATTATGGGTTAGCTGCAACCCGGCCGATACTATAGTAGGTCAAACCTTTTGCAGTCACGGTCTTTGGGTCGTAGAGGTTACGCCCGTCGAATATCGCCGGATGGCGCAGGGTTGCTGCCACCCGTTCGAAATCGGGGCTGCGGAACTCGATCCACTCGGTAACCACCGCCAGGACGTCGGCACCTTGCAGGGCCGCCTCGGCGCTGTCGCACAGCAGCAGGTCGTCGCGCGCGCCATAGATGCGGCGTGCCTCATCGTCCGCGACCGGGTCGAAGGCCTGGACCCGGGCGCCGGCATGCCACAGCAACTCCATGAGGGTGCGGCTGGACGCTTCGCGCATGTCGTCGGTATTGGGCTTGAACGCCAGCCCCCACACGGCAATGGTCTTGCCTGCCAGGTGGCCATCGAAGTAGGCGTTGATCTTGTCGAACAGCACTTCTTTCTGGCGCTTGTTCACGGCCTCCACCGCGTTCAGCACGGCCGCGGTGTATCCGTTGGCCAATGCGGTTTGTTCCAGGGCGCGGACGTCCTTGGGGAAGCAGGAGCCGCCGTAGCCGCAGCCGGGGTATATGAACTGGTAGCCGATCCGCGGGTCGGAGCCGATGCCGACGCGCACCCGCTCGATGTCGGCCCCGACCCGTTCCGCGATGTTGGCCAGCTCGTTCATGAAACTGATCTTGGTCGCCAGCATGGCATTGGCGGCATACTTGGTCAGTTCCGCGGACCGCACGTCCATCACGATCACCCGGTCGCGGTTGCGGTTGAAGGGGGCATAGAGTTCGCGCATCAGTTCGGCGGTGCGGGGGTTGCCAGTGCCCACGATGATGCGGTCGGGTTTCATGAAGTCGTCGATGGCGGCCCCCTCTTTGAGGAACTCGGGGTTCGAGACAACATCGAATTCGAAGTCTGCGCCGCGGGCGGCGAGGGTTTCGCTCAGCTTGGCCGCGACCCGGTCGCCGGTGCCGACCGGCACTGTCGACTTGTCCACTATCACCTTGTAGCCACCCATGTGCTTGGCGATGGACTCGGCCACGGCCAGGACGTACTGCAGGTCCGCGGAGCCGTCCTCGTCCGGGGGCGTGCCGACGGCTATGACCTGGAACAGGCCGAAGGCCACGCCCTGTTCCGCATCGGTGGTGAATGTCAGGCGGCCCGCGGCGCGGTTGCGCGCGACCATGTCGGCCAGGCCCGGCTCGAAGATCGGGACGCCACCGTTGTTCAGGAGATCGATTTTCGCCGGGTCCACGTCCACGCACAGGACCTGGTTACCGACTTCGGCAAGGCAGGCGCCGGTGACCAGCCCCACGTAGCCGCTGCCGAAGATAGTCACTTTCAACGCGATACCTGCTTGAGTGTGCCGATCGGTTGGGACTGCGGCGGGTGCGTGGCCCCAGTGGCCCGATCCCCGGCAGATTTGTCGCGCCGCGCAAAGCGCGGCAATGCTAGCACAAGGCCGCCGCCTTGGGGCGCCGGGGGGCGGATAGTCTGGGCGCTCTGGGTAGTTGACAGGGCGTTAGCCTTTCCACACAATACCGCCTCTTTTATGGAGGGGTTCCCGAGCGGCCAAAGGGATCAGACTGTAAATCTGACGGCTCAGCCTTCGGAGGTTCGAATCCTCCCCCCTCCACCAGAGGTTAAGGTTACCTGCTCCCAGTGGTTGGGGGAGGATGAGAACCGAGAGGTTCGACGAAATCGCCGGAAG
>JBFZDU010000115.1:0-3705 GCA_041307205.1 Gammaproteobacteria bacterium
CTCCTCAGCGATGATCGATCTAAGGTTGGCAATGTCGCTGCGAATGGCTGCCAACAACTTGGTTTCGAGTACGCCCTGGTCCCGATCGCCGATCATCATGGCGTCGCCGAACTCTTTGAACAACTGGTAGGTGTGGCTGGAAAGCGACAGGTGGCCTTGGTAGGAGCGGTGGGCGAGATCCATACGCTTGAGGCTGAAGCGCGCCTCCTGTGTTCCCCAGAAGGCAAGCGAGGTGCTGATGAAGGCCAAGGCCAGCATCCCGGCGAACAGCAAATAGAGTTTCGAGACAAAGCGCATATTGCCTTCCAGCCCGCTCCGCGCCCCTGCCGCGGCCGGTTACCCGAATCGGGCTGTGCGGTGGGGCGTGGGATCCAAACCTATCACAGCCGTCTCTCTTGCATGGTCGGGTCCGATGACAGCGGCCCACGGGCAGGCTTCCAGGACGTGCGGGCAGCCCGCACGCCCGGGCGTACCCTACAAGCGGGCGCACTGATTTTCTTTGTTTCCTGAGACCTGGTTGAAGCCGCCGGTCGGGCGTGGAACGTTAGTCTTGCACTGCAGGTTCCCGTCGATGGTGTTGTATCGGATGACGATTCCGCCCTTGTTGCTGAATGCCTGCAGATCGCCATTGATGGTGTTGTACTGCGCCAGGAGCCGCGACGAATTGGCGACGAGTTGAAGATTTCCGCCGATAGTGCTGCGCGAAACGTTGCTGTTCTGGCCGAACACACCCGTGAGCTGGATATCACCGTTCACATCGGTGCGCAAAACGCGGACGTAGACACCGGAATCGGCCTGAATGTTGCCCAAGACCTGGCCATCACGGAGGGTCAAGGCCCCACCGTCATAAACGAGCACATTCCCCTTCACCAGGGTTCCCGTCATGGTGCAGGGTCCGTCCACGATGACGTTGCCGTCGATGGTTACCGCGCCCAGATTCGACGGGCAAAACACGTCGTCGGCCAGCGCCAGGGCCGGCAGGCCGGTGGCGAAGACGACGGCAGCAGTCGCAAACAGTTTGCTTGGCTTCATTTCTAACCTCGGCATGAGTTGGTTGATCGCAGGTCGCCGTCCGTGACTGCGAGTATCCGTTGCAACCAAGGTTAGGCGTCGTCACCTATGCCAGGCTTGACAGAAGCATTAATTACCCGTGAGCGCCAGATGAAAAAATTCTGAACGACAGCGACGGACATCAGCTCTTGGCCGGGACGCCTCCAGCCACGGCGAGGTCCGCGACGCCATCCCGGGTTGGTCATGGAAGGCATCATTGGCCACTGAGTTTTGACTTTTCACTCCCACTCGATCGTCGCCGGCGGCTTGCTCGATATGTCGTACGCGACGCGCGAGACCCCATCCACTTCATTGATGATGCGGCGCGAGACCCGCTCCAGGAAGTCGAACGGCAAATGCGCGAATTGCGCGGTCATGAAATCCACGGTCTTCACCGCGCGCAACGAGATGACGTAGTCGTAGCAGCGGGCGTCCCCGACCACGCCGACCGATTTGACCGGCACGAAAACCGCGAACGCCTGGCTCACCTCGTCATACAGCTCGGCGGCGCGCAGTTCCTCGATATAGATGTGATCCGCCTGACGCAGAATGTCGGCGTAGGCCTTGCTCACCTCGCCGAGAATGCGTACGCCCAACCCCGGACCGGGGAAGGGGTGGCGGTAGATCATTTCGTAGGGCAGGCCCAGTTCGACGCCGATCTTGCGCACTTCATCCTTGAACAATTCGCGCAACGGTTCGATCAGCTTGAGCTTCATGTAGTCCGGCAGGCCGCCGACGTTGTGATGCGATTTGATGACGTGCGCCTTGCCGGACTTGGCACCGGCAGATTCGATCACGTCCGGATAGATGGTGCCCTGCGCCAGGTACTCGACCGCTTCGAGCTTGCTGGCCTCTTCCTCGAAGATATCGATGAACAGGTTGCCGATGATCTTGCGCTTCTGTTCGGGGTCTGCTACCCCGCGCAGCGCCTTGAGAAAACGCTCCTCGGCGTTGACCCGCAAGACATGCACGCCCATGTGTTCGGCGAAGGTGGCCATCACCTGGTCGCCCTCGTGCAGGCGCAACAGGCCGTTGTCGACGAAGATGCAGGTCAACCGCTCGCCGATGGCCCGGTGCAGCAGCGCCGCGACCACCGAGGAGTCCACGCCCCCGGACAGGCCCAACACCACCTGGCCGTGGCTGCCAGTCAGCTCGCGCACGTGTCGAATGCTGTCGTCGATGATACTGGAGGGATTCCACAGTGCCTCGCAGCCACAGATCTCGAACAGGAAACGTTCGAGGATGCGCTTGCCCTGGCGGGTGTGGGTGACTTCCGGATGGTATTGCAGGCCGTAGAAACCCCGTTCCTCGTCGGCCATGCCGGCCAGCGGCGCGTTGTCGGTCTCGCAAATGGCGTGGAAGCCGGGCGGCAGCGCCTCCACCCGGTCTCCATGGCTCATCCACACGTCGAGCAGGCCCCAGCCCTCGGGACTGGTGTGATCCTCGATGTCGCGCAGCAGCCGTGAATGGCCGCGCGCCCGCACCTGGGCGTAGCCGTACTCGTGCTTGGCGGAGGCAGCCACCTGGCCGCCGAGCTGCGCCGCCATGGTCTGCATGCCGTAGCAGATGCCCAGCACCGGCACGCCCAGTTCGAACACCTGTTGGGGCGCCCGCGGCGTGTCCTCGGCGGTCACCGTTTCCGGGCCACCCGATAAAATGATGCCGGCGGGCGGGTGTTCCGCGATGACGCCTGCACAGTTGTCATAGGGCCAGATCTCGCAGTACACCCCGGCCTCGCGAACCCGGCGCGCGATCAGCTGCGTGTACTGGGAGCCGAAATCGATGATCAGGATGCGATGGGCATGGATGTCAGCGGTCATGATGGGTGACTCCGGGGTACGGCTGGCAGCAGGCGGGCCGGCAGGCGGCGCAGCCGCCGCACGACCCGGTTGGCGATGGCAGACGCCTCAGTCGCGGCGGTAGTTGGGTGCTTCCTTGGTGATCTGCACGTCGTGCACATGCGATTCGCGCATCCCGGCGCCGGTGACCCGCATGAAGCGCGGCTTGGTGCGCATCTGCTCCATGTTCGCGCAGCCGGTATAGCCCATGCTGGAGCGGATGCCGCCGACCAGCTGGGTGATCACGTTCACCAGCGGCCCCTTATAGGGCACCCGACCCTCGATCCCCTCGGGTACCAGTTTGTCGGCCTCCTTCTCTTCCTGGAAGTAGCGGTCACTGGAGCCGTGGCGCGATTGCATGGCACCCAGCGAGCCCATGCCGCGATACGACTTGTAAGAGCGTCCCTGGAAGATCTCGACCTCGCCGGGCGACTCGTCGGTGCCGGCGAACAACCCACCGATCATCACCGAGTGGGAGCCTGCCACCAACACCTTGGCGACGTCGCCGGAATAACGCAGACCACCGTCGGCGATCACCGGGATGTCGGTATGCGCGAGCGCCGCGGCAACGTTGGCGACGGCGGTCACCTGCGGAACGCCTACACCGGCCACGATCCGGGTGGTGCAGATCGAGCCCGGGCCGATTCCGACCTTGACCGCATCGGCGCCGGCATCCGCCAGGGCACGCGCCGCCTCCGCGGTCGCGATGTTGCCGCCGATCACCTGCACCTGCGGAAACTGGCGCTTGACCCAGACAACCCGGTCCAGCACGCCCTGGGAATGGCCGTGCGCCGTATCGACCACGATCACATCCACC
>JBFZDU010000116.1:0-4833 GCA_041307205.1 Gammaproteobacteria bacterium
GCCGTCGGTACCCCGCTGCCCCTGGCTGACGGCGTTCCAGCCGGGCGGCAGCTCAACCGCCATGCGGAAGCTGACCGGCCGGTTGCCGAACTGCGGATACCAGCCGCTGGCCCGGTTGAGGATCACTCCCTCGGGACCGAGCACCGCAGTCGGCATGCCATGCTCCGGATCGGCCGTGCCCGCGGCCACAGTACCGCGGTAGCGAAGTACAACCTCGGCGGGCAGGGCGGGCACCTGTAACCGGTAGCCACGGAACCGACCGGCGCCGACGCCCTCCAATGCCTGCAGGGTCGCGCCCTCGGCGGTCACTTCGAGGGTGTCGGCGAGCAGGAACTCCAGCGGCGCGGCGCTGCCGGCGGGCAGGTGAATGCGGTCGATGACCGCCAACTGGCCCGCCGCCGGATCGATCTGGATCCGCAGCTCATGCCGCACCGGCTGGTCAACGGCGCCAGCGGCTGCTGCGAAGCCGGACCACAGACACAACAGGCCAAGGCCGGACGCAGATAGGTTACGCTTGCGGGACTTGGCGTCGGGCCAGAACGTACTCAGGAAACTCAACATGATCGGCAAGTCCCTCATTGCAAACCCGGGTTGCCAGCTACTGGTCGGGATGCTGTCATTGTTTGCCGCCGCCCTGCCCCTGCAGGCGTCAGGGTCGGCGGCAACGCCATTCAATCCACGGGTGCTGCCGCTTGGGGAAACCCCGCCGCTGCACGAGGTGCTGCTGCACCTGGATGACCGACGGGTGGTATTCGTGGGCGAGACGCACGACCGTTACGACCACCACTTGGTCCAGCTGGAGACATTGAAGTTCCTGCATCAACGCCACCCGGACATCGCCGTCGGGGTGGAGTGGTTCCAGTACCCGTTCCAGCAGCACCTCGATGACTATATCGCCGGCGAGATCAGTGAAGCCGAGATGCTGGAGCGCACCGGCTACTTCGAGCGCTGGCGGTTCGATTATCGCCTGTATCGCCCGATCGTCGAATATGCGCGCGCCAATCGGATTCCGGTCATTGCCCTGAACGCGCCGGTGGAGCTGACCAGGAAGGTCGGCGAACTCGGCATTGCCAATCTGCCTGACGAGCTCAAGACGCAGCTGCCCTCGAGCTACGATCGCAGCGACCTTGGCTATGAGCGCCGACTGCGGAATTTCTTCAGCCAGCATCCGAACCAGGGGCGCAGTTTCGACAACTTCATTGACGTGATGTTGACCTGGGACGAGACCATGGCCGAGCGGGCGGCACTGCATCTGCAGGCCCACCCGGGGCGACGCATGGTGATCTTCACCGGCAGCGGCCATATCGTGCATCGCGCCGGGATTCCGGACCGCTTGGAGCGCCGGGTGGGCACCCGGGGCGCCACCCTGCTGGTTGGCCTGGACCACGCAACCGCTCCCAACGCGGCCGATTACGCGGTCCTGTCCGACCCCGTCGAGCTGCCGCCCCCGGGGCTGCTCGGCGCCTTTCTGGAAGCAACGGACGATGGCGTGCAGGTAATCGACCTTGCCGACGACAGTGCCATCGGCAAGGCGGGAGTTACGCGCCACGCCGTACTGCTGGCCATCGACGAGCAAGCGGTGGAGAGCTTCGCCGCTGTCAAGCTGGCTCTGCTGGACCGGGCGCCGGGTGACAAGGTGAAGGTGAAGTACCGGCACAAGAAATGGTTCGGCAAGTCCGGGGACGACACCGTGGAGGTCACCCTGCAGGGCGAAAAGCCGCGCGGCCATCCATGACCCAGCACATCGTGGTCGACCCGGAGTCGACATCCTTGCAGGAGCGCCATGCCGTGATCCGGACGCCGAAACGCGGCCGCAAGCGCTTCCCCGAGGCTTGCGTGCACCTGGTCGCTTCGGCCGCGGACGCACTGGCGGCGGCGGACAGCGCCCGCCACCTGCACCCGGCCCTGGTTTACGGCCCCTCGGTCTCGTCGGAAAGTCAACGCATCTATTACCTGGTGCGCTGGCTCGACGACGGTAGTACCAAGTAACGACAACCCCGCGATCGCGCGCCGAGCGGCGGGCAAGACACTGCTTTGCAACATCGCTTGCCGCACTTAAGATCGGCCAACTTTTTCCCCAGAGACCTGCCAATGTCCGCGAAATCACTAACTGTCGTGCTGCTGCTTTTGGTCGCCCCGGCCCTCGCGCAGGACGCGCGGCAACAGGTGGATCTGCCGGAGCCCATGCGCGAGCACATGCTGAGCAATATGCGCGACCACCTGCTGGCGCTCCAGACCATCACCCAGCAGTTGGCCGAGGGCCGTTATGACGAAGCCGCCGAGGTGGCCGAGACCCGGCTCGGCATGACCTCGCTGCAAGCGCACGGCGCGTCACACATGGCCGGTTTCATGCCGCAGGGCATGCGCGACACGGGCACTGCCATGCACCGCGCGGCCAGCCGGTTTGCCATTTCTGCCAAGGATGCCGCGGTGGCGGGCGGACTGGAGCAGGCCTTCGGCGCCCTCTCCGAGGTCATGGCGCAGTGCGTCGCCTGTCACTCGACCTATCGCGTGCATTGATTTCGGGGCAGTGCCGGCGCATCCGTGCCCCCGCTCAGGGGTGCGGCACTGAAAGGTGTTGCATGGTCGAATCAGCCACGCACATCGACCTGTACTGTACTCACGCTACACCTGTCCAGACATGAAGATCCTGACCTACCGCGGCCTCGACACCACCGCCATCCCCGGCTATGCAAAACTCGCCGCTTACTTGGAAGCCGACGATTTCCGCTCCGCCGAGGTCAAGAAGTTGGGAGCCAACCTCTACCGGGCGCGGCTCGACCGCAGCAACCGCCTGCTGTTCTCGATTTACCGCTACCGGGACGAGCGGTTCGCGCTGCTGTTGGAGTACATCCCCCAGCACGCTTACGAGAAATCCCGGTTCCTGGCCCGGGGCGCCACCGTCGACGAAGCACAGATCCCGGCAGTGGACGCCGCCACGGCGGCGGCACAGGCCCCGGCGCTGCCCTATCTGAATCCGCGGCTGCCGCGCTTTCATCTGCTCGACAAGGTCCTGTCGTTCGACGAGGACCAGGAGGCAATCTACGGGCAACGGCCACCGTTGATCGTGATCGGCTCCGCCGGCAGCGGCAAGACGGCGCTGACGCTCGAGAAAATGAAGGATGCGGTCGGCGACATCCTGTACGTCACGCGCTCGCCCTTTCTGGCGCAGAACGCCCATGACCTCTACTACGCCAATGGTTACAGCAACGACGCGCAGAACCTCGAATTCCTGTCCTTTCGCGAATACCTCGAGAGCATCCACATCCCGACCGGCCGGGAGATAACACCGCAGGCGTTTGCGGCCTGGGCCGCACGCCAGCAGTTGCCGAAGGCCTTGCGCGACACCCATCGTCTGTTCGAGGAGTTCCAGGGTGCGATCACCGGCAGCGCGGCCGGGGACGCCTGGTTG
The DNA here is from genome assembly GCA_041307205.1 of Gammaproteobacteria bacterium. Classification (GTDB taxonomy): domain Bacteria; phylum Pseudomonadota; class Gammaproteobacteria; order Chromatiales; family Chromatiaceae; genus JARRQB01. The sequence goes on from JBFZDU010000116.1 coordinate 3,413, forward strand.
AACCGCGACGCCTATCTCGCGCTGGGCGTGAAGCAGTCGATCTATCCGGCGGAAGACCGCAGCGCCGTGTACGAGCTGTTCGAGAAATACCTGCGCGCGCTCGATGCGCAGGGTTGGTTCGATCCCAACCTGGTCAGTCACGCCTGGCTGGCACGGGTCGCGCCCCGTTACGACTTCGTGGTGGTCGACGAGGTGCAGGACCTGACCCCGGTTCAACTGCTGCTGATCCTGCGCGCACTGCGCGACCCGCGCGGCTTCCTGCTCTGCGGCGATGCCAACCAGATCGTCCATCCAAACTTCTTCTCCTGGGCCAAGGTCAAAACCCTGTTCTGGCGCGAGCACAGTGACCAGGCCCCTGCCGACCTGCTGCGGATCCTCAATGCCAATTTCCGCAACTCGCCCCAGGTCACCGCCATCGCCAACCGGCTGCTGCACATCAAGCACGCCCGCTTCGGCTCGGTGGACCGCGAGAGCAGTTACCTGGTACGCAGTTGCGGCCCGAGCGAAGGGCGGGTCGGACTGCTGCAGGACAGCGATCGCATCAAGCACGAGTTGGACCAGCGCACGGCCGCCTCGGCGCGCTTCGCCATCCTGGTGCTTCACCCGGAACACAAGGCCGAGGTACGGCAGCATTTTCGTACCCCGCTGGTGTTCTCGATCCACGAGGCCAAGGGACTGGAATACGAGAACGTGCTGTTGTACGGGTTCGTCAGCGCCGAAGAGCAACGCTTTCGTGCCATCGCCGGGGACCTGCGGGACGAGGACCTGCAGGGCGAACTGCGCTATGCGCGCGGTCGCGACAAGACCGACAAGTCGCTGGAGATATTCAAGTTCTACATCAACGCCCTGTACGTTGCGGTGACCCGGGCGGTGAAAAATCTCTACCTGATCGAACCGCGCCCCAGTCAACCGCTGTTGGCCCTGCTGGGGCTGACCGAGGCGCACGCCGCGGTCGACGACGTCCCGCTGCAGCAGTCCAGTCTCGACGAATGGCGCCACGAGGCCCATCGCCTGCAACTCCAGGGCAAGGAAGAACAGGCGGCCGCAATTCGCACCCAGATCCTGCAGCAACGCGAAGTACCCTGGACCGTCCTGCGCAACGACGCCTTGCGCACGCTCGAGGCACAGGCACTGGAGCGTCGCGACAAGAAAGCGGGTATCGCATTGATGGAGTACGCCCTGGTCTATCGCGACCAGCAGCGCCTGAATGCCCTGGCCCAGGCGGGCGTTCAGGCGGCCAGGCAACCGCACAAGGCCATGCCGGTGCTGGAGAAGAAACACTTCCTGCTTTACGGGCTGAAGAATCCGGTCGGGGTGTTACGCGAGGTCGATCGCTACGGCGTCGACTTCCGCAATGTCTTCGGACAAACGCCCTTGATGATCGCAAGCCGCATGGGCAATGCGGAACAGATCGGAAGAGC
>JBFZDU010000117.1:0-2648 GCA_041307205.1 Gammaproteobacteria bacterium
TCGACCAGGCGGCGCAGGCGTCCGCTCTCATCGAGAATGACCTGCGCCGCGTGCTGTCGTCCGGCCGGGTCGGCGGCGGTGCCATCGGCGATTGCCTGGGCAAAACCCTGGATCGAGGTGAGCGGGGTCTTCAATTCGTGGGAAACGTTGGCAACAAAATCACGCTGCACCTGCTGACTCGTGCGCACGCGGTCGGCCATCTCGTTGAGCGCCGCCGCCAGCTGGCGCACTTCGTCCGGGCCTTCCACCGGGATCGGTTGGCGGAACTCGCCAGCCGCCAGACTGCGGGCGGCCGGGACCATGCGCCGCAGCGGCTCAGCCAGCCAACGCCCCAGCACCGCAGCCAACGCCACCGACACCCCGGCCGCGATCAGGCCGGTGCGCGCCAGCACGCGCAGCAGGTCATCCCCAAACACCGACAGCCGCAACCTCGATGCGGGGGAGGCCAGGACCAAGATGCGGCCATCGCCCAGCTCGCGGCTGGCGTAGTTCCAGCGGTCGCTCAGCGCATCGCTGGCCTGGCCGCGTTCAGCCGGCGATTGCAGCTCCAGGGTGGCGGCCTCCGGTCGGCTATCCAGCAGCACCTGGCCTTGCGCGTCAAGCACCAACAGGCGCGCCTGGGTCTGCCGGTCGACGCGCTGTGCCAGGGCGAGGGCACGAATCGACTGCAGGTCCTCCGGCACCCTGCGCTCGGCAACGGACCCGGCCCAGTTGGCCAGCCGGGCCGTGGCCAGGCGATCGAGCACGGGGCTTTGCGACAGGAAGAAGAGCAGGCTGGCGAAGACCAGCAACAGCACCAGCCCGATCAGCAGCAGATAACTCAACAACACCCGCGAGCGGATGGAACTCACGGCCACTGCCTACACCACCAGCTTGTAGCCGACGCCGGTGACGGTCTCGATGCGCACCGACTGACTCTCTGCCAGGCGCTTGCGCAGGTGGCCGATGTGCACGTCGACCGTGCGCGTCTCCCCGTAGAAATCGAAGCCCCACGCCTGGCTGAGCAGTTGCTCGCGGGTCAGGACCAGGCCGCGATGCTCCACCAGCGTCTGCAGCAGGTCGAACTCTTTGGGGCGCAGGAATACGGCCTGCCCGGCGACCGTCACTTCGCGCCGGCCGGGATCAAGCGTCACATCGCCGAAGTGCATCGGCTCGGGGGCAGCGGCCGGTGGTGGTTCTGCCCGCCGCAGGATTGCCTTCACCCGGGCGACAAGTTCGCGCGGGTTGAAGGGCTTGGTCAGGTAGTCATCGGCGCCGAGCTCGAGTCCGACAATCTTGTCGACATCGTCATCGCGCGCGGTCAGCATCAGTATGGGCAGGCTAGATTTCGCCCGCACGCGACGGCAGACTTCGAAGCCATCGACTTCGGGCAGCATCAGGTCGAGAACAAGCAGCGCCGGGGAAAGTTCTTGAACGAGCTGCAGCGCCCGAGCGCCGTCGGCCGCTGTCTCCACACGGTATCCCTCGCGCTCGAGGTACATCCCGACCAGGTCGAGGATGCTTGGCTCGTCATCGACGACCAGGATTCGCTCACCGGTCACGCGTGTCGCCCCAATCTCCGGCGGCGGCTACTCGCCGTGTTCTGCCGCCAGGGCGATGGCTTCGATCTCGACCAGCGCCGCCTTCGGCAGGGCGGCAACCTGCACCGTCGAGCGCGCCGGCGGATCGCCGGGGAAGTACTCGGCGTACACCGCGTTCATCGCCGGAAAGTCGGCCATGTCCTGCAGGAAGACCGTGGTCTTGACGACGTTCGCCATCGACGTGCCGGCGGCCTCGAAGATCGCCGCCAGGTTGTCCAGTGTGCGGCGCGTTTGCGGGCCGATCCCGCCGGCGACCAGCTCGCCGCTCGCCGGGTCCAGCCCGGCCATGCCCGAGGAAAACACAAAGCACTCCGAACGGATACCGACCGAGTAAGGACCGATCGGCTTGGGCGCCTTCGGTGCTTCAATTGCCTCTCTGCGCGTTGGGGACATGCCACACCTCCATCGAAGATTGTAGGCCGCCGCCCTGGCTGCGGCAATCGTGTCGCCTCACGCCGCCGGGGAGCGCAGTTGCTCGAGGCGTTCCACAGTGTCGTTCACGGCGGCCTCCAACAATTCGGCGTAGATCGGCTCGGGAAAGACATAGGGCCCGCCGAACACGCCCTCCCCGGCATGGCGGCGAACCTCGGCCGGCGTCAGCATCCCCCGGTCGGGAACCTCTGCCTTCTCCCCTTCCGGAAGCGAGGCGACCCGGTTGAATGGGAACGCCTCGGCGCCGCCAGCATGGAATACCTTCAGCCCATGCTGCTTCAGAACCGCTTCGACCGCCTCCGTCTCCCACCAGGCTTGCAGGTCGATGCGCAACCCTGGCAGCTCGCTCACCAACTCGCCCAGCACTGTCCAAACCGGGAAGTTGCCGCCGTGGCCGGTGGTGACCAGGATCCCCCGGAATCCCTGGTGGTAGGCGGCCGAGATCACATCCCGAACAACGGCGGTCAGGGTCGGCATGCTGACGCTGAGCGTCCCGGGGTAGGCAGCAAAGAACGGCGAGTAGCCGAAGGGCATCGCCGGCGCCACGAGCACGCCCGTTCGCCGCGAGGCTTCGGCGGCGATGGCCTCCGGGATGCGGACGTCGCTCAACAGGCTGAGGTAGCCGTGCTGCTCGCA
>JBFZDU010000118.1:0-3071 GCA_041307205.1 Gammaproteobacteria bacterium
GCCGATTGCCTCGCTCAACATTCTCCTTACCTCGCACGTCTGGCGCCAGGATCACAACGGCTTCTCGCACCAGGACCCGGGCTTCATCGACCATGTAGCCAACAAGAAGGCCGACATCATCCGCGTCTATCTGCCGCCCGATGCCAACACGTTGCTTTACGTCACCGACCGCTGCCTGAGAAGTCGCAACCTGGTCAATGTCATCGTCGCCGGCAAGCAGCCGGACCGCCAATGGCTCGACATGGAAGCGGCGATCAACCACGCCAGCGCCGGCATCGGCCTCTGGGAATGGGCCTGCAACGACCAGTCGGGCGAACCGGACATCGTTCTGGCTGCGGCCGGCGACGTGCCGACACTGGAGATGCTGGCTGCCATCGACATCCTGCATCGACTGGCGCCGGACCTGAAAATCCGCTTTATCAATGTCGTCGACCTGATGACCCTGCAGCCCCAGGAAGAGCACCCGCACGGCCTGTCCAGCGACGAATTCGACTCGCTGTTCACCAGGGACAAGCCAATCATCTTCGCCTACCACGGCTACCCCTGGCTGATTCACCGCCTGACCTACCGGCGCAGCAATCACGGTAACCTGCACGTGCGCGGCTACAAGGAGGAGGGAACGACGACGACGCCATTCGACATGGTCGTGCTTAATACACTTGACCGCTTCCATCTGGTCATGGACGTCGCCCGCCGGGTGCCGAAGTTGCACGCGCAGGCGGCGCACATCAAGCAGGCCATGCGCGACAAGCTCAACGAGCATACGCAGTACATCCTCGAGCACGGCGAAGACATGCCGGAAATCCGCGACTGGCAATGGCCCGCGCCAGAGAGAAAATCATGAGCGAAAATCCCCTGTTGGCGCTCAAGGCGCTGGGCCAGCACATCTGGCTCGACAATCTCTCGCGCACGCTGCTCCGCGAAGGCGGCCTGCACCGCCTGATCGACGAGGACGGCGTCGACGGCGTCACGTCGAATCCCGCCATCTTCGAGAAAGCCATCGCCGGGAGTCCCTATTACCGGGACGATCTGGAACGCCTGCGCGGGGCCGGGCTGGACGCCGAAGCCTGTTACGAGTCGCTGGTCATCGCCGACATCCAGGCGGCCTGCGCGCTGCTTCAGCCGGTCTACGCCGACAGTGGCGGCGAGACCGGCTACGTCAGCCTGGAGGTGTCGCCCGAACTGGCGCCCGACACGGCCGCGACTGTCGCTGCCGCACACCGCTTGCGGCAGGCGGTCGGGCGCGCCAACGTCCTCATCAAGGTGCCGGGCACGCCGGCAGGAATTGGCGCTTTCGAGCAGTTGACCGCAGCAGGCCTCCGGGTCAACGTCACGCTGATCTTTTCACTGGTCCAGTACGAGGCGGTGGCCCAGGCTTATCTGCGGGGCGCGCAAGCCTGGCTGGACGGCGGCGGGCATCCCGAACAGTTGCGCTCGGTGGCCAGCATCTTCCTGAGCCGTGTCGATACAGCCGTAGACAAGCAACTCGAATTGCTTGGCACGGCCGAAGCCCTGCGCCTCCAGGGTCAGGCGGGTGTGGCGCTGGCCAAATGCTGCCATGCGCGTTACCGGGAAATCTTCCACGGGCCGGATTTCGCAGCCCTCAGGGCGGCCGGTGCGCGACCGCAGACGCCGCTTTGGGCGAGCACCGGCAGCAAGAATCCGGCGTACAGCGATGTGCTCTATGTCGAAGCACTGATCGGCCCGGAAAGCATCAATACGCTGCCCGACGCGACGCTGGCCGCTTTTCGTGACCACGGCCGGGCAGCGGCGTGTCTGCGGGCAGATGTCGAGGAAGCGCAAACACACATCGCCTCTTTGGCCGCCCTGGGCATCGACCTGACCGAAGTTGGCGAAGTCCTGCAGACCGACGGTGTGCGACTGTTCGCCGAGGCCTACAAGAAACTCCTGAGCAGCGTGCAGATGCCGCCAAAAGGCTGAAACAAGGCACTCCGGATTTGCTCATGCCCCGAGTCTCCAGCGGGTTCCGGCCGCAGTCATGAAGGAGTCACTCCTGTGTGCGTTGGCGCACGGATTGATACGCCCGGCCCGAGCATAATCGCCACGTAATGGACGTCTGAATGGTTTGGATTTCAGGGTGTCTCCTTCGGGCGGCGTTCGTCCAAATCCGGTGAAAGAAATGAGGAAATGAAAATGCGGAAAATCAGCTATGTGATCCCTCTCGTGGGGGCATTGTTCCTGTCGGCGCCTCCTGCCATTGCTCAGGTAAGCGTCGGCATCGGACTTCCCGGGGTAAGTATTGGCGTCAATTTCCCGGTTTACCCGCAGCTCACCCGGATCCCGGGCTACCCGGTCTACTACGCGCCGCAGGCGAGTTCAAATTACTTCTTCTACGATGGTATGTACTGGGTTTACCAAGAAGACAACTGGTACGCGAGTTCCTGGTACAACGGCCCTTGGGAATTCGTGGGTCCTCAGGCGGTGCCGCTGTACGTCCTGCGCATCCCGGTGCGCTACTACCGGGCGCCTCCTGCATACTTCCGCGGCTGGCAGCGGGATGCGCCGCCACGCTGGGACGATCACTGGGGCAATGACTGGGCGCAGGAGCGCCACGGTTGGGACAGGTGGAACCGTGCTTCTGCACCGGCGCCAGCACCGTTGCCGACCTACCAGCGCCAGTATTCCGGGGATCGCTATCCCCATCAGGTGGAGCAACAACGCAATATTCACAGAGAGAACTACCGTTACCAGTCACGTGATGCGCTGGTACGGCAGCACGAACAGGCGCCGCCGGCCCGAATGGCCCCCGCGCCTGCGCAGCAGGATCGGTCGGAAGCGCATCAGCAGGATCGGCAGAGGGCGCCTCAGCAGGAAACCCCAAGGTCACCGGACACCCAGCGTGCCGCGCCGCCTGCGCCATCCCGGCAGGAAACCCAGTTTGCCCCGCGCCCGCAGCCACAACAAAGAGGCGGCGAAGAGGTTCAGCGGGCAGCCCCAACCCAATCCCCTGTTCAACAGAGAGGCCTGGTAGACCGGGATCAAATGCAACCGCCACGGCAAGGCCCTGCGCAGCATCAGCAAGCCCCTGCACAGCATCAACAGCAGGCCCC
>JBFZDU010000119.1:0-7128 GCA_041307205.1 Gammaproteobacteria bacterium
CACCTGGGTGCAGCACCGCGGTCCGGGCGGGTCGGAGGTCGGGAACGAGGCGAGGCCCGCATGGCCTGGGCGCGCAGCGAACTCCCTTCCGCCGTCTGCGCCGGAGCTGGTGCCACGCAGAGTCCACGGTGCGTAGGCAAAAAACGGACCATGAATTTAAACTTCTGTTGATTCAGCGTAGTGAATGCAGCACATTCGGCAAGGACTCCCTTGCCTGTAAAAAAAACGGACAACGAATGGGAGTGGGTTTCCTTGCGGGGCGCATTCCCGTGGATGGTCGATGGGGCGTCCGGGCCGGCGCATGGTCCACCCGACCAGGGTCGCGGCGCGGTAAGCGGTCGGTGTCCGGAGGCTTGCAGGCCCGTCTGGCTGGCGAGATGGCTTACTTCTCCGCTCCCTTGGGTCTGAACAGGGCGACGAGGGTTTGCACATCAGCTTGGGCGGTGTGCCCGTAGTCCTCGAGGGTCTCCCACGAGGGTGGTCCGGGGGTCGCGTGGCAGGCATTCAGACCACCTGCGCCGCCAGTGCGTCGATCTCGTCCAACAGTCGCTGGTAGTCCGGCGAGTCGGGCGCCGCGTAGTTGAAGTTCTTGAACAGGCCGGTGAGCTTGACGAAATAGGCCCGGGCCGCCTGTTTGTCGGGGAAGCGGTAATCGCGGCTCACCAGTTCATGCAGCTTGTGAAACACCAGTTGCTGGCGTTCCAGCGGGGTGGAGGCGTCGACCGCGTCGAAGGCATCCTGCTGCAGGAACACCATGTCGAGAAACAGGCTCTTCTGGTACAGCACATAGTCCTCGGTGCTGATGCCTTCCTCGCCGGTGACCTGCATCATCTGCTGTACGGCCTCGCCGGCACCCAGCAGGTCCTGCATGCGCCTGACCCGATCGGTCCAGCCGGCATCGAGTTGCTCGTTGTACCAGGGGGCGAGCTGGTCGAGGTAGCGCGACCAGGAGATCAGCGGGTCGATGGCGGGGTAGAAGCGTTTGTAGGCACGCTCGTAGGACAGTCCAAGGAAGCACTTCACCGTGCTCAGCGTGGACTGGGTGACCGGCTCCTCGAAGTTGCCGCCGGCGGGGGAGACAGTGCCGATCATGGTAAGGCTGCCGACCGTGCCATCGCCCGTGCGCAGCATGCCGGCGCGTTCGTAGACGCCGCGGACAGATGAATCCAGGTAGGCCGGAAAGGCCTCTTCGCCCGGGATTTCCTCGAGCCGCCCCGAGGTCTCGCGCATCGCCTGGGCCCAGCGCGAGGTCGAGTCGGCCAGCAGCAGCACGTGGTAGCCCATCTGGCGGTAATACTCGCCGAGCGTGATGCCGGTGTAGATCGACGCCTCGCGCGCCGCCACCGGCATGGACGAGGTATTGCAGATGATGATGGTGCGGTCCATCAGCGAGCCGCCGGTGCGCGGATCATGCAGGCTGGGAAACTCGGTGATGGTCTCCACCACCTCGCCGGCACGCTCGCCGCAGGCCACCACGATCACGATATCGACCGCCGAGTGCTTCGCCAGCAGGTGCTGCAACACCGTCTTGCCGGCCCCGAAGGGACCGGGGATGCAGCCGGTGCCGCCACGTGCTATCGGGAAGAAGGTGTCGATGAGGCGGATGGTGGTGACCAGGGGTTCTTCCGGGTACAGCCGTTCGGCGGCCCGGACCCGCAACATGTGCTCGGCGAGCGGCCGGCGCACCGGCCAGTGCCGCACCAGGTCGAGCGAGTGTTCGACGCCCCGGCGGTCGCGCACGCGCGCCACCGGCGTGTCCACCGTCACGCTGCCTTCCTGAATCCAGGTCACCTCGACCTCACCCTGCTGGTCGAAGGGGACCATGATCTTGTGACCGAAGCTGCCTTCCTGCACCGAGCCGAGCACGCCGCCGGCGCGCAGGCGCGCGCCGCTCTGCACCCAGGGGACGAAAGACCATTTCTTGCGGCGGTCCAGGGCGTCGAGGGCGACGCCGCGCGGCAGGAACACGCCGTGCGCCGCGGCGATGTTCTCCAGCGGATTGAGCAGGCCGTCATAGACCTGCCCGAGCAGGCCGGGGCCGAGCGCCGCCGACAGCAGTTCGCCACTCTGCGCCACCGGGTCACCTACGGCGACGCCGCCGGTGTCCTCGAACACCTGCACGTCGGCCAGGTCGCCGCGCACCCGCAGCACCTCGGCCTTGAGGCGCTCCGTGTGGGCGTTGGCGCCGGGCCGGCGCGGCTCGATGTAGACCACCTCGTTCTTGGTCAGCGGCCGCCGCTGTCCCTGCAGCCAGCCGGCCTCGATGGTTGCCAGACCCTCCTGCACCGACAGGATGCGGGCCAGGGCGTCGCGCTCCGGTTCGCGGGCGGTGTTGGGCTGGGTGGTATCTTTATCGCTGTGCATGGATTGCTACTCGTCGTGGGCGGGGCGGGCGGTTCAGTTCGCGAACAGTTCGAGGTCGGGCGCCGCGCGCAGACCGGCGGCGACCAGCTCGTCGAAGTGCCGGACCGCGGCGTTGCCGTCGTACTGGGTCCAGCGCGCGATCAGGTCCCAGCGCTGGACGTAGATGACCACGGCCTCGAAGTCGAAGTGGTGGCCGTCGGAGAGGCGCTCCAAGTGGTCCCAGACGGCCCCCAGCAATACGCGCTCAAGGCCGCTGGAGTTGCCGGCCTGCAGCTGCCGTACGCCTTCGGGCAGCCAGCCATAGACCCGTTCCAGCCGGAAATAGGGCTCTGTCCAATGGCGTTCGATATGTTGTTTCCAGCGCCCGTAACCCCAGGCCTCGGCAGCGGTTGGCGCCGGTCTGCCGTAGTGGCTCCGCCGCAGCGCCGCGACCAGGGTGCGGAACTCCAGGCGCCACTCCAGCAGTTCGCGCACGAATGGCGAGTGGATATCGGGGATGCGTCGCTTGGCGTAGGCCAGGATCTGCGCGTCGTCGTGCCGCTGCCCGTGGGCCACCCACTCCAGGATCTGCTGCAGGGTATCGACGGCCTGCAGATCGTCCGGCGTCAGCAACTTGAGGCGCTGCCGCAGGCGGATGCGCGACAACGGGGTCTGGCGGGCGCCGAACAGCGGCCCGTGATAGGGCAGGCTGCTCAGCAGCATGGCGTAGGGCGCGATGTCGGTCATGGCCGCCGGGACCGGTGTCGCGGGCCGGGAGTCGACACTTTATTTGACCGTCCCTTCGAGGATGGCCCGAAACCGCGGCTGCAGGTGCTGCAGCAGCAGGTTGGCCACCTTATCGTCGGTCAGGTCGATGTGCACGTCCTGATCGCGCAGGTACAGGCGGATGCCCTGGGCGTCGTCTTCGCCGACCGTGAAGCTCACCCCGTCCGCCAGTATGTTCCCGGCGATGGACAGCACGAAGTGCGACAGCGAGCCCTCGCGTAGCTCCAGCGGGTTGCGGCGCAGCTCGTCCAGACCGACCAGGCTCCGCGGCAACACCACCTGCACTGGCGTGCCATTGTCCACGCCGGCCTCGGCTCGGGCCCGCCCGGCGACCTCCAGAATCAGCCGCTCGAGGAAGGCCTCTTGCTGCAGCTGCTTGGAGATCAGGCGCTTCACCTCGTCGCTGAAGCGGTCCGCCAGTTGTGCCTTGAGGCGCAGGACGGTGTCGCGCATGGCGATGCGCAATGCATCCTCGCCACCCTGGCGCTCGGCTTCGGCCTTGCGCCGGGCCGCCTCGACGATCTGCGTGGCGCGGGCCTCGGCCTCCGCCCGGATCAGGCCGGCGCGCTGTTCGGCCGCCGCGACCAGCTCGGCCGCGGCCTGCTGGCCGGCGGCGACACCCTCGTTGCGCAGTCGATCGATCAATGCCTCCACGCCGGAGGACGCCAGGCCCTGCAGCTTGTTTTCGGGACTTGCCGACATGCTGATTTCTCCAGCTCAACCCGGAATATTGCCCGCGAGCACCAGGGCGAAAACGAAGGCGAACACCGCGAAGCCCTCGACGATGGCGGCGGGTGCCAGCGACAGGCCGAAGATCTCGGGCTTGGTCTTGCTGGCGTGGATGGCCGAGGCGCAGGCCTGGCCCTGGCGCATCGCCGAGAACAGCAGCGCCAGTCCCGCAAAGATGCCGATGCCGAACAGCGCCGGCGCTGTTTGCGGCGTGACTTCGCGCTGCAGGGTGAACATCACAACGATGCCGTAGATGACCTGCGACGAGGGCATCACGGAGATGCCGATATAGCGGCCATAGCCCGATTCGGTGTCCACCATCGCGCCGATTGCCGCCTGTCCCGCCACCGCGCAGCCGATGATGCTGCCGATCGCGCCCAGCGCCATGACGCCGTACATCCCGGCCCAACCCAGGGCCACCACGAATTCGTTCATTGCTCCAACTCCGTTTTCTTGAATGGCTTGAAGGGATAGCCCTCGCCGACCAGGGCCCAGTTGTAGAACTCGATGAAGTTGAGCCGCAGCCCGTGCACCACGCCGCTCATGATGCTCAGCGCCAGGTTGAGCAGGTGACCGGCCAGCAGGATCAGCAGCGCCAGGAACAGCCCCAGCCCCTGCACCTCGTCGGCCACCTGACGGGCCAGGCCATTGAATGTGAGGGCGAGCGATGCCGAGGCCAGGCCGAGGGCGAACAGGCGCAGATAGGACAGGGCGTCGCCAAAGATCTTGGTCAGGTCGGTCAGTGCGCGCAGTCCTTCCAGCAGGCGCAGCAGCAGCGACCTGGCGTCGGTCACGCGGCGGTCACTGGCAAAAAGAAATACCACCAATAAGCCGAAGATCAGGGTGTACAGGCCCACCGCCGCCAATGTCCGGTGGGCGCCGCCCAACCACAGCAGGAAGCCGCCGAGCAGCACCGCGATCCAACCCAGTGCCACCCGCCCGGCCGCCTGGCCGGGCCGGTTCCTCGCCATTTCAAAGTTGGCGACCATCAGGTGTAGTACGCCCAGCCCCACCGACACCCGCATCATGGTGTCGAAGTCGTTGACGTTGAACACCGCCAGCCGGGCGGGCAGGGTCGCCGGCGGCGGGGCGAATCCGAAGTAGCTGCCGACCAGCACCCCCCACAGCAGCGAACCGCCGACCAGCGCGGCACCCAGCACCCGCGCCCGCCGGCCGCCGGCCGAGCGTCCCAGGCGCCGCCAGCCGGCGCCCAGCAACAGGCCCAGCACCAAGGCGTAGCCGGCGTCGGACAGGATCATGGCGAAGAAGGCCGTGAACGAGATGAACAGAATCTGCGACGGATCCCAGCCAGCGTAGGGCGGGACCTGATAGAAGCCGACCAGGTCCTGGCCGGCCGCCAGCGCCGGCGGGTTGTCCAGCAGGGTAGGGGGGGCATCGCGGGGACCGGGCTCCTCCAGCAACAGCGCCAGGCCGCTGCGGTCGGCGTAGTCCTGCACTGCGGCGGTGGCGTGCGCGGGAATCCAGCCCTGCACCAGGAACAGGTCCGGATCGTCGTAGGTCAGCGAGGCGGCATGGTTGAGGCCGGCGCTGTCTTCAGCCCGCGCCAGCTGTGCGGCGATCAGGTAGATCCAGCGGGTCAGGGCGCCGCGTTCGGCCGCGACCTCCTCCAGTTCCAGCTCCGCCGCTTCGAGCCGGGCGGCGACCTCGGACAGGCTCAGGACCCCGGTGCGGGTGCGTGCCACCGGCAGCAGGTCGGGCGGTGGTTCGGTGGTGCTGATCAACACCACCCAGCATTGGCGGTTGTCGCGGTGAACCACCTGCCATGGCAGTGCCAATGCTTCCAGGGCGCCCATCTGACGCAGCGGAATGACGTAGAACCACAGCTTGCAACCGGCCAGCTGGGCTTCGGGGGGCAACCGGAAGTCGCCCCAGGGCTGCAGCTCCTGCAGCCGTTCCGCCAGGGCGTCGCGCCGGTCGGTGACCTCGCGCAGGCGGGCCTGGTTGGCCAACACCGCCTGCACCGTCTCGGCCATGCAGAACCCGGCGGCGCTGCGGATCTGTCGCCGCTTTTGGGGCACGTCGCCGAGGTAGCGCAAGGCGCGTCTTGCCTCCACGGCATGGGCCGGCGGTGCGGTCTCGGGCGCTGCCGGTGCCGGGCGCAGCGGCACCAGGTGCAGGCATCCCAGGGTCTGCAGGTGGGCGAGTACCCCGGCCTTCTCGGGGATGAGGCCCGATAGGGTCAGGCGCTGCAGCCGGACGATGCTCATGCCAGACCCTCCCGGACCCGCTTGGCCTTGGCGATCTTCGAACGCACCACCGCCGCACGCTCGGCGTCGGCGAGGTGAATGCGGATCTGCCGGATCTGTTCGCGGGTGCGCGGGATAAGCACCTTGTCGAACAGGTTCACGCGCTGCGTGACCTTGCGCACCGCTTGGTCGAGCAGGGCATTGCGCCGATGCTGCACCGCCAGGGCGGCATGCAGTTCCAGCATGCGGCAGAGCTGCACCACCAGCGCGTCCACCCAATGCGGCTTGCTCAGGTAGCCGTAGTCCAGGGTCTCGATCTGCACGCGCTGCAGCCGCGGCAGCGCGGTGCCGAGCAGGTTCTGCTGGGTGAGCTGTACCCCCTTGAGCACGGCGAGGTCCTGCAACTCGAATCCCTCGCTGGCCAGCATCGGCAGGTTGGTGGCGATATGCCGGCGCAAGTCGGCCATCTCCCGCTCGATATCGCGCAAGGCATCCAGCCCCTTCGCCCGCTCCGCCATCAGCTGCTTGCGCTTGAGGTCGAGCGAGGGCAGGAAGCGCTCGTAGGTCCGCAGGTCCCGGCTTTGCCTGGCGAGTGCGGACTTGCTGAGGCTGAGGCGGGCCATTCAGTCCGGCTCGGCGTGCCGGGGGCGCCGGATCGCGCCGCGGGCGGTGCTGCTAACGGGGCGGTACCTGCCACGGTCGCACCCGGTAGAGGTCCGCCCCCGGGCCGCTGCCTTATGCCCGGACCGCACCTCAGGCCGCATCGGCGGCACCGCTGTCGACCTGGCGGGGGAAGTATTTGTCGATCAACTGCTGCTTCATCAGCAGTTCCTCGGGCGCGAAGCATTCGGCCAGGGTCTGCCAGCACAGGTCGAGCGCCGCCTCCAGCGCCAGGCGGACCTCGATGTCCATGAAGCGCGTCTTGAACAACTGGCCGAACTTGAGCAGCTTATGGTCGAACTCCGACAGTTCGAACGCCATGGCCTGCTTTTGCTCGGCGTCCTTGGCGTTGGAATAGAACCGGATCATGGTGTTCATGATCTGGCCGTGGTCCTCGCGGGTG
>JBFZDU010000120.1:0-6608 GCA_041307205.1 Gammaproteobacteria bacterium
GCATCCATGTGGGCGTAGAATTCCTTGCGCGCCTCCGGCGAGATGTACCCGGCGGTGACGGCGACCGTCTTAACGCCAACCGCATGACAAGCCTTGGCCGTGTCCACGGCGTATTCAAGAAAGATCACCGGGTCGTTGTAAGTGAAGGCAACGCTACGGCACCCCAATTCACCGGCCGCACGGGCAATGTCCTCGGGCATAGCCGCATCGGCAAGCGTATCCATTTCGCGCGACTTGCTCATATCCCAGTTCTGGCAGAACTTGCAGGCCAAGTTGCAACCCGCGGTGCCGAACGAGAATACGGGAGTGCCCGGCAGGAAATGGTTGAGCGGCTTCTTCTCGATCGGATCGACGCAAAAGCCGCTCGAACGGCCGTAGGTCGTCAAAACGATTTGCCCACCCTCGGCCATGCGCACAAAGCACAGGCCACGCTGGCCGTCCTTGAGCCGGCAAAAGCGTGGACATATATCGCATTGCAATCGTCCATCCGCCAGCCGGTGCCAATACCGCCCGGGGAAGTTATCAGAGCTGATGGTCGTCATCGCCTTGCAATTCCCGCTGCTTTGCCTTTATGTAGACGTATATAGCTTGTCGCCGCGGAGGACAATGTGCCATGCAAAGCGTGCAGCTTCCTTCTGTCGCCGGCTTGTTCTACCCGGCGGACCCTGCGGACCTGGACCAGGATTTGCGCCAGTTGTTGGCAGCTGCCGAGGTCGTCGTGTCCGCCCCCAAGGCATTGATCGCGCCACATGCCGGCTACGTGTATTCCGGACCTGTGGCTGCCACAGCCTATGCCCAGTTGCGACCCTTGGCAGGTCGTATTCAGCGCGTGGTGATGTTTGCGCCGGCCCACCGCGTGCCCTTCGCGGGCATCGCCGTCTCCGGCGCCGACCGCTTCCGCACCCCCTTGGGCGACGTGCCGGTCGACCGCGCGGCCGTTGCCACGGCCCTGCAGCTGCCGCATGTGGTTGATTTCGATGGAGCCTTCCAGGGCGAACACGCATTGGAGGTGCAATTGCCCTTTCTGCAACTGCTGCTGGGCGGGTTCGCGCTGGTCCCGTTCGTGGTGGGCGAGGCTCGCGGCGAGGACGTCGCAGCCGTGATGGAGGCCCTGTGGGGCGGCGACGAAACCCTTATCGTCGTCAGTTCCGATCTCAGCCACTATCTCGACTATGCCGCCGCCCAGGCCCGGGATCTTGGTACGACTCGGGCAATCGAGGCCCTGGAGCCCGGCCGCATCGGCTATCACGACGCCTGCGGGCGTACGCCGGTGCAGGGCCTGCTGCTCGCGGCGCGGCAGCACGGACTACGGGTGCGGACACTGGACCTGCGTAACTCCGGCGATACCGCTGGCCCCCGCGACCGGGTGGTGGGCTATGGCGCCTACCTGTTCTACTGACAGTGGCCAGATGACCCTTAGCGGGTCACAGCGCACCACGCTGCTCCAGACCGCCCGCGCTTCCATCCGGCACGGCCTGGCGCACCAACAACCGCTCGCCGTCCATCCGGCGGAGTTCGCGGCAGGGCTAAAGGCGCTGCGGGCGAGTTTCGTCACGCTCCATATCGCTGCCCGCCTGCGCGGCTGTATTGGGCACCTGGAGGCCTTCCAGCCACTGATCGTGGACGTGGCCGAGAATGCTTACGCCGCCGCTTTCCGCGACCCTCGCTTTTCGCCGCTGGCGGCCCGTGAAGAGCCGCTGCTGACCATCCGTATCGCGGTGCTCAGCCCACCCGAACCCCTGGTTTTTGGGTCGGAAGAGGATCTGCTCGCACAGTTGCGGCCGGGCGTGGACGGCCTGATCCTGGCGGACGGCCGGCACCGGGGAACCTTCCTGCCCTCGGTCTGGGAATCGCTGGCAAACCCCGGTGAGTTTCTCACGCACCTAAAGATCAAGGCCGGGCTGGCGCCCAACCACTGGTCGGATACCCTTACAGTCGCCCGCTACACGGCCGAATCGTTCGGCGAAACCAAGGTCTGAAGCGCCGATTTCGGCCGTTTGCATTCGGCTAATTGCACTCACCCAACGACGGCGCAGCGCACTTGCGCCCGTCGACCCAGATGGCTCCGTTCAGGCGCGCCCCCACCAACCGCGCGCCACCGACCAGCGCGCCGGTCAGATCGGCGAATGACAGATCGGCGGCCGTCAGCTCCGCATGGGTCAGGTCGGCCCCGCGCAGGTTCGCACCCAGCAACCGTACGCCATCGAGTTGGGCGTAGCTCAGAACTGCACCAGTGAGATTCACATAACTCATGTCCGCACCGCTGAGGCGGCTGTGACCAAGTGCGGCGTTGATCAGGGACGCGTTGGACAAGGTAGACCCCGAAAGGTCACTGGAGGTTGCTCTTAGCCCGTCCAGGCGGCAGTTGCCCCAGTTCACACCCGGCGTGGCATCGGCCTCGCAGTTGGCAACAGGCACCGACTGTCGCCCGCCCTGCCACAACACGATCCCGACCACCAGGATGATCAGCGTGGATATCACCAGGATGCCCTTGATGGCCCCGCCAAGTTCGCGGTGCACTTGCGCTGCCAGGATACCGTCATTCAGCGCGCTGCCACGCCGCAGATGCAGGGGAACGACTTCAGGCACCGCGCCCAGCCGCTGCCAGCGCACCCCGTCACGACTCACCTCATCGTCCAACTGCAGGCGACCGTCGTGGACAAACCGCCGCACCTGGGCACTGGCGTAAGGCCCGCGCACCTGCGCGCCGCGGCGCACCTGCCAGGTCAGTCCCTCTTGGTCTGTGCCCAGATCGCTCATCGCAGCCAACGCACGGATTGTCGTTCCTCCATTTATCGGCCGGCGCGCCGCTAAGTTTCGCGTCGACTCCGCGAGCAAATGCATTGGAAATCCGCACCGCCCTCACCGCCCTGGTGGACCGGACCCGCCTGGATACTGCCCAGCTGCTGCAACTGTTGCGGCCGGGGCAGGTATTGCAGGCGACCGTGTTGCAGGCGCCGCGCCCCGGCGTTGTCGAGTTGCAAATCGGGCTCACCGCCCTACTCGCCCGCACCCGCGTCCAGCTGCAGCCGGGCATGCAGCTGCAGCTGGCAGTGTCCCGGCTGAACCCGCAGCCGGAACTGCGGTTGCTGACGGCCCCGCAAGCGGTCCGGCCGCGCGAGCAGCTGCTGCTGACCGCCCTGCCACGGCAGCAGTCGCTCACCGACACCTTCAACGCGCTGACGCGAACCTTGCAGAGCGACGGCAAGCGCCTGCCGCCGCCGATACGTGATGCCGTGGTCCGCCTGGTGGAACGCGCCATGTCGCCCCCCGCCCTGGACAGCGCCGGGGTCCGCGAGCAGTTCCGCGGCTCCGGCCTGTTCCTGGAGGCCCTGCTGGCGCGCGGCGAGGCACCGGCGAACGACTTGAAGCTGGACCTGCTGCGGCTGCTGCGGCTGCTGCAGCCGGCGGCTGCGGATACGGTCCAACTGCGCGCTGCCGCCGCAGGGGCGGAGACCGGCGCCGCAGAGGACACGGCAACTGCGCCCCTGGCGCAGTTGTTGCGTTTCGTCGGTGCGGCACTGGCACGGGTGGAGACCCAGCAGGCGGGCGCACTGCCGCCGGAGCCCGGTGCGCGGCAAACCTGGCAGTTCGATTTGCCATTCCCGTTCGCCCAACAACACGAGTCGATCATGGTGCGGGTGGAGCGCGACGGTACCGGAACGTCCACAAGGCCTGCAGCCGAGCACCCCTGGGCGGTCACGCTGCGGTTCGACTTCGCCACCACCGGACCGATCCAGGCGCGCATCGTCTTGTGCGGAGAACAGGTCTCCAGCACCTTCTGGTGCGAACGGCCGGAGACCGACCGCCGGCTCGGCACGGGCCTGCCTTACCTCGAAGAGGCGTTGCACCGGACCGGCTTGCAGGTCGGCCGTCTCAGCAGCGTTCTCGGCCAACCGCCCGAACCCCTCGAACTCCCGAAGCCGGCATCGGGGCTGTTGGACGTGCACGCGTGACCCGCGGCCCGATCGAGCATACCGACATAGCGGTGGCCCTGCGCTGGGACGGTCGCACCACGCCGCGGCTCACGGCCAAGGGCCAGGACGAACTTGCGCGGCGCATCATCGAGACAGCCCAGGATGCCGGCGTCACCTGCTATCCGGACCCGGAACTCGCCCCCGTGCTGGCCCAGATCCCGTTGGGCGAGGACATCCCGGAGGCGCTGTTCCGGGCAGTGGCAGAAGTAATCGCCTTCGCCTACTGGGTTTCTGGGAAGCGGCCGGACCCGGACTCGAACGGCGCCCGTCTCGATTGACCCCTAAAAACACCACGCGTGTGGTCGCTATATGAAGGGCATCGGCACCAGGACAACCCAGGCAACGCCAATCGATCCCCTGCAGAGGTAGCGCAAGCCATGCCAACGGCCCTCTCCGAACAAACCGCCAAAGGCAGTATCAGCCGGCGCTTCAATCTGTCACTGCTCGCAGTTTATCTGCTCAGCATTCTGGTGTGCGCCCCGAGTATCTACATCTACACCCGGCAGACGGTGTACGCCCAAGCCAATACCCAGTTGGGCCTGATGGTCGACATGGTCAAGGCGATCAAGGACTACATCGCCAAGGATATGCGCCCTTTCTTCGTCAAGGAGGGGCTATTCCATAGCGCTGGCATATCCGGGATCGTCGCCGTTTCGCGAGTCGCACAGAATTTCAAGGAGCTGCAGGCCAACTATTCGATCCGCAACGTCTCGGACAATCCGCTCAATCCCGCGAACAAGCCCGAACCGCTGGAAAACGACCTGCTGCTGCGTTTTCGCGCGAACAAGACCCTGACGGAATTGAAGGTCGACGGGATAATCGAGGGACAGCGTATGCTGGTGCGCACCTCACCCATCGTCAGCGCCAAGGGGTGTCTGAACTGCCACGGTGATCCGAAAACTACGCCGGAACAGATCACCAAGGAATACGGCACCCACAGTGGCTATCACTATCGGGAAGGCGACATCGTGGGGCTGGACCTGGTGGGTGTGCCGATGGCCGACGTGGACGCCATCGCGCTGCAGCGCAGTGCGACTGCGGTGGGGCTGCTCACCATCCTGTTTGGCGCGATCTTCATCACCATCAACCTGCTGGTGCGCGGCTATTTGATCTCGCCAATACTCCGCATCACCACGACTGCCCAAGCCATCGCCAAGGGCAGCCTCGACCAACCCTTGGTCATCCAGCGCAACGACGAGATCGGCGACCTCGCCCGCTCGGTGGAACTGTTGCGGCGCAGTTTTGCGCAGCTCATGAAACGCATGAAGAAGGGCCCGGGCTGAAACAGCGCGCACTCCGGCAGGCTGCTATCGCCCGGGGACCGGGCGCCACCGGTCAGAGTGGAAGCAGTCCGAGCCGCTGGCGCGCCTGGATCACGAATTGGCGCGCCTCGTCCTGCTCACCGATTTCGAGCGCAAGATTCTGGATCACGGCCTCCAACTGCGGTCGACCCAGCAAACCACCAACCGCGGCAATCTTCTCTTCGCACAGGATCGGTGCGACCGGTCCGAGGTAGTCTGTCACCAGCGCGCACAGCGCGGCGGCCGCCTGCTCGCCAGCAAACCGCCCTGGCGGCGGATCGGCCATGGGCTTCGCCCCTTCGGGTGACCGCAGCTGCAGGAGCGCGCCGAGTTCCCCACGCGCCAGCGTCATGAACTCCTCGGCCTCCTTGGCACTACCGATCTCCTGTGCCAATTGCCGCAATACACGGTCGAGCTGATCACTGTTGTGCAATCCCCCCGCCGCAGTGATTTTTTCCGCACACAGCATCGGCGCCACCGGGCCCAGGTACCTGGACAACAGACTGCACAATGTCCTGGCTTCGCGATTGGGCGTGGAACCCGCGGCAGAGGCCGGCTTGGTCTCGACCTTGAAACTGTCGAGATCGGCAAACGGACTGAGTGACGCGAGGATTTCGTTGGTCGGCGGCAAGCCGCTCGATTGCAGGGGAACCAAGGAATCCTCGACCCGGAAAGTACCCCAGCTCATCTGGCGCAGCGCCGGTATTGCGGCCACGCCGCGCTTCGCGCCGCAGGTCACGCAGACCACCTCACCGCCCCGCAGGCCGATAATGACGGCGTGGTTGCTGTCGGTACGGCCGAACAGCGTGTGGGTGCCCTTACCGGCCACCCTCGTTCTCAGCAGGTCGAAAAAAGCCTGGTAGTCCAGCCGGTCGCTCATAGCCTCAGTCCCGCCGCCAGTCGTTGCGGTGTTATTCCGGCACCGTCATTGGTTTGCCCTGAACTGGGGAGCGGCAGCCGGTCATCAAGTTTTATTGCCCTTTACTCAACCAGGCGCACCCCCAGCCCCGCCTTGCGCCACCTGGAATACTAGCAGCCTCGCGGACCTGTGCAGGGCACCCGGCAGGGCGGCGAATTGCCACCGGCAGCGCCACCAGCGGTACCCGGCCAAGGCGCCCCGACCCGACCAGCGGGGCGGTGGTGTCGGCCGGCATGCGGGTCTTGGCAAGGGCCGCATAAATAATTGGTTATACCGATTACCGAGATACAATCAATCGATTTTTATATTTTATAAGAATGCTTATCATTTAATCCAAGTCGGAACCGCAGCACAGGAGCAACCGCATGGCTAAGACAGTCAGTTTCGCAGTTATGCACTTCACAGTGGCGT
>JBFZDU010000121.1:0-8295 GCA_041307205.1 Gammaproteobacteria bacterium
AATATACCACACTGCTGACTACCGTAGGAGTCTGGTCCGTGTCTCAGTCCAAGTGTGGCTTGTCGTCCTCTCAGACCAGCTATGGATCGTCGCCTTGGTAGGCCATTACCCCACCAACAAGCTAATCCAACGCAGGCTCATCCAATAGCGAGAGGCCCGAAGGTCCCCCTCTTTCCCCCGTAGGGCGTATGCGGTATTAGCTCGAGTTTCCCCGAGTTGTCCCCCACTACTGGGCAGATTCCTACGCGTTACTCACCCGTCCGCCACTCTACTCATCCCGAAGGACTTTCGCGTTCGACTTGCATGTGTTAGGCATGCCGCCAGCGTTCAATCTGAGCCAGGATCAAACTCTTCAGTTGAAAGTTTGAGGTCACTTTGGGTGACCAATCCTTGCTCGGCTTGGAATCTTCGGTTCTTTGAAGATGCCTCGCCGATATCTATTGGCCGTTACCGGCCATCGACGGAGCACCCACACAAATTACCTGAATCGAGTTTCTAAAGAGCGAGCTGCTTTTTCTGCAGCGAAGACGGCGAATTGTAGCCGCCTCTTTCTCCACCGTCAAGAAGTTCTGTTCGAACTTTTTTCGGTTATCGCTGCCGTAGTAGCGAGGCGGCGAATTATACGGTGCTTTCGGCGCCCGTCAACTCCTATTTTCGGGCCGGCTTGCGACGTTTGCCGCTTAGCGTGGCGCCGTCCCTAGAGAGGCCACCATTTGCCCGACTGGGTCACCAACAACGCCCGGTGATCCCTGCCGCGAGAGGGGCGCATTATAGGCGGAAACCAGACCCCGTCAACACCCAATTGCCGTCGCTTCGCCCCAGTCATCAAACACGGACAGTGACGCGAGCAAATCGGCGCTTGCCAACCTGGACGACATAGGTCGCGCCGGCCGGGATGCGGAGGCTGCGGTCTTCCACGCGCGCACCATCGAGCCGTACCGCGCCCTGTTTGAGCAGCCGCAACGCATCGGAGGTACTTTCGGCCAAGCCGGCGTCTCTGAGCAAGTTTGCGATCGGCAGACCCTCTTCGGCCGTGACCAGCTGCACTTCCGCCATCTCGTCTGGCAGGATGCCTTTCTGAAAACGTGCAACGAACTTTTCGCGCGCAGCCCGCCCTGCCGCAGGCGAGTGAAATCGGCCAACCAGCTCTTCGCCGAGCGCGAACTTTGTGTCTCGCGGGTTTCCACCGCCCGCCACCTCGTGCCGCAGCCGTTCAATCTCGGCTTCGGGCCGGAAGCTCAATAGCTCGAAGTAGCGCCACATGAGCTCGTCCGAAACGGACATAATCTTGCCGAACATCTCATCGGGTGGATCCGTGATCCCGATGTAATTCCCAAGCGATTTGGACATTTTCTGAACACCGTCCAATCCTTCAAGAATTGGCATCGTCAGTACGACCTGCGGTTCCTGGCCATACGCCGCCTGCAATTGCCGCCCCACCAGCAGATTGAATTTCTGGTCGGTGCCACCCAATTCGACGTCGGCCTTGAGCGCAACCGAGTCGTACCCTTGTACCAACGGATACAGAAACTCATGGATCGCGATGGGTTGCCCACTTTTGTAACGCTTGTTGAAATCGTCGCGCTCCAGCATGCGCGCCACCGTATGTTTCGCCGCCAGCTGGATCAGGTCCGCGGCACTCATCTCCCCCATCCAACTGGAGTTGAACATTACTAGGGTTTTGGCAGGATCGAGGATCTTGAAGATCTGCTCTTCGTAGGTGCGCGCGTTCTCGATGACGTCATCGCGGGACAAAGGCGGCCGGGTGGCGCTCTTGCCGGTGGGATCCCCGATCATTCCGGTGAAATCACCGATCAGAAACACCACCTCGTGCCCCAAGTCCTGGAACTGCCGAAGCTTGTTGACCAGCACCGTGTGCCCGAGGTGGAGATCCGGTGCGGTCGGATCGAAACCCGCCTTGATCCGCAGCGGCTTGCCCCGGCGGAGCTTCTTTGCCAGCTCTTCCTCGACCAGGATTTCCTCCGCGCCGCGACGTATGAGCGCGAGAGATTCTTCGACCGACCCCATCCCATCACCCCTAAGGCTGTGAAAAGCAGAGAAATTTGAACAAAAAAAGTCTGCCGATTCAGTGCAGAAAAGAATCGCCTGCCGCTAAACAAAAAACATGGCCAAGTCAAAAGACCACGCAGGAATTTCATGCCATAATTCGCGCGGCTCCGATAGTTAGGGCGATCTCGTGATACACGACTATAAGTCATCTATACAGATGGAACCACAGCGTCGGCGCGGCTCAGTTGGGTGGTTGGCCGTCGCGGCAAGCATCCTTCTAGGGCTTGGTTTTGCGTACCGGTTCGTGAACCTGGCGGAAGGTCACGCCCCTCTGGCGACCAAAGTCTCGGAAGCATTGCCGCTGCCGACCCCCGACTTGACAGCGCCGCCTGCGCCCGCTGCGAACCTGCGACCCGACATGCAGCCGCTGTCCACCGAGAATGGACCGGCCGCAGTTCCCGCTCCGGCAACCGCAACGCTTGAGCCTCAGTTAACTCACAGCACGGTGCCCAGTCCGCCAGCCGCCACCGTCGTTCATGCGCCGGCCGCAGCACCGCCCGCCGACCCCACTGGAACCATCGCAAGCAGCTTTGCGGACGACCCGAGAGAGGAGAACACCCGGTGGCTGGAGCATCACGTCAGCAGCGGCGAGAGTCTGGCACGGATCTTTAAGGATACGGGGCTGAGCGCCGCCCTGCTGCACCGCATCACCCACAGCAGCGAGACGGCGGCCAGCTTGGCGGACATCCGGCCCGGTCAGACGTTGCGCGTGGAACTGGATGAACGGGGTGAATTCGTTTCTTTGGTATTGCAGCGCGACCGGCTTACCAGCCTTCGCGTAGAAGCACAGGACGAAGATGGCTTCAGCGTTTCGGAGGAACGGCGGGATGTCGATCGTCGGGTCGCGAGCACTGCCGGTGTGATCGAGTCCTCCTTGTTTGCAGATGGCCAGAAGGCAGGTCTCAGCGACGGGCAGATCATGGAACTTGCCGCGATTTTCGGCTGGGACATCGATTTTGCACTGGAGCTGCGCGCCGGCGATCAGTTCAGCCTGGTTTACGAGGACCTGTACCTGGACGGCGAGCGATTGCGTAGCGGCAGTATTCTGGCCGCCGAATTCGTCAACCGCGGTACGACCTACCGCGCCGTACGCTACGCGGCGCCGGACGGCACAGTCGGTTACTACGACGCGGAGGGCCTCAGCAAGAAGCGCGCGTTCATCCGCACGCCGGTGAAGTTCTCCCGCATCAGTTCGGGTTTCACTACCAACCGCTGGCACCCGGTATTGAAACGCTGGCGTTCCCACAAGGGGGTCGACTACGCGGCGCCGACCGGTACGCCGGTAAAGGCCACAGGTGCCGGTCGGGTGGTATTCAAAGGTAACCAGGGCGGCTACGGCAAGGTGGTGATGATCGAACACGCCGGCAAGTACACCACGGTGTACGGTCACCTTTCGCAGTTTGCCAAGAGGGTTGGCGAAGGCACCCGTGTCAAGCAGGGCCAAGTGATCGGTTATGTCGGCCAGAGTGGATTGGCAACTGGCCCGCACCTACATTACGAGTTCCGCGTCGCCGGCGTTCACCGCGACCCCTTGACGGTCAAACTGCCGAAATCCATGCCGCTCGAAGGCGACCTGATCAAAGATTTCCGGCGCCAGGCCCGGCCTCTGCTGGCGCGGCTGGATGACGCGAGTCAGCGCACCGTGGTTGCCCAAGCGAGCCACGCGCAAACCACCGCTACTGATTGAAAGGCAAGCCGTCTTGGCCGACCAGCTCTATGTCGGGCTGATCTCAGGCACCAGCATGGACGGCGTCGACGCCGTCCTGGCAGATCTGTCGGGGCCGCGTCCTAGCCTGCTAGCCTCCCATGCCCACCGCTGGCCGGACACCCTCGCTGCCGCATTGGCCGCCCTGGCCACGGACCCTGCCACACCCATACGGCTGCTGGGCGAGCTCGACGCCCGTGCTGGCGAGGTGTTCGCAGCCGCCACGCTGGCGCTGCTGCAAACGGCAGGCGTCGATCCCGGCCGGGTCCGCGCCATCGGCAGTCATGGCCAGACGGTATTGCACGCCCCGGATGCGCCCACGCCATTCAGCCTGCAGATCGGCGATCCCAACCGCATCGCCCAACAAACCGGCATCACCACCGTCGCCGACTTCCGTCGTCGCGACATGGCGGCAGGTGGCGAAGGAGCCCCTTTGGTACCCGCCTTTCACCGGGAAATGTTCGCCAGCCCCCAGGAAAACCGGGCCGTGCTCAACATCGGGGGCATCGCCAACCTGACCCTATTGCCAGCTGACCGGGCGCTGTCGGTGACCGGGTTCGACACCGGCCCGGGCAACTGCCTGCTGGATGGCTGGTCGAGGCGCCATCTGGACCGGGCATTTGACCCGGGCGGCACCTGGGCGAGCCAGGGCGCGGCTGACCCCGATCTGCTGGCCCGCATGCTTGCAGACCCTTACTTCGCCCGCCGCGCCCCCAAGAGCACCGGGCCAGAATATTTCTCCGCCACTTGGCTCGACCGCATGCGCAGTGGCGGAACTCCTCCAGCGGTAGACGTCCAGGCCACTTTGTTGGCACTGACGGCACACAGCATAGCCCATGCCCTGCGGGCGACCGCACCGGCCACGGAACGACTCCTGGTGTGTGGCGGCGGCGTCCACAACACCGCGCTACTGACGTTACTCGCCGACCTGCTGGCGCCGCTGCCCGTCGAAAGCACGGCGCAGCACGGGCTTGATCCCGACTGGATCGAGGCGATGGCCTTTGCCTGGCTGGCGCGCGAGACCCTGGCCGGTCGTCCAGGGAATCTCACTTCGGTTACCGGTGCCCACGCGCCCGTCGTGCTGGGCGCCATCTACCCCGCCTGAATCGATCCCCCTCAATGGTGGTGGTCACCCATGAAGGCCTTGATGTGCACCGCCACACTGCGAGCCAGCGCGCTCAGGTTGTAGCCACCTTCCAAGGTCGATACCAGCTTGCCGCCGCAGTGCCGGTCGGCCAGTTCACACAGCTGCCGCGTGATCCAGGCGTAGTCGAATTCGCGCAGGCGCAAATGTGCCATGTCGTCCTCGGCATGCGCGTCAAACCCTGCAGAGACGTGGATCAACTGCGGGCGAAAAGCGTCGATGGCGGGTAGCCAATGGCCCAGCACGGCTTCACGGAAGGCCGCACCGTCGGCGCGCGCGGGCAACGGCACATTGACCAAATTTGGCGCATCAGCCTCGTGACCGCTGTTGGGATAAAAGGGATGCTGAAAGGTAGAACAGAACAGCACCCGGTCGTCGTGGGCAAAGATGTCCTCGGTGCCGTTCCCATGATGGACATCGAAATCGACGATCGCGACCCGCTCCAGGCCATGCGCCTCCAGGGCATGGGCCGCCCCAACCGCCACATTGTTGAAAAAGCAGAAACCCATGGTACGGGCGCGTTCGGCGTGGTGGCCGGGCGGGCGCACCCCGCAAAAGGCCTGACGGGCCTTGCCGCCCAGCACCAGGTCAACCGCCAACACATTCGCGCCGGCGGCGTGCAGGGCAGCCTCCAAAGTATGCGGATTCATTGCCGTATCGCCGTCCAGCCAAGCCAGGCCTTCGCGTGGCGACGCCGCGAACACCATGTCGACGTAAGCGGCATCGTGCACGCGCAACAGCTGCTCGCGCGTTGCCGCCGGCGCATCGTATTGATGCAGCACCATCTCCAGTCCCGAGGCAATCAACCGGTCGTTGATCGCATGCAGACGGGCCGGCTGCTCCGGGTGGTGCGCCCCCATTTCGTGGCGCGTACAGGCGTAATGGGAGATGAAAGCGATGGACATTTTGCGCTCCTACCAAAATCCCGGAACCATTTGCATACGCGCCAGCCTTCAAGACGGCCAACGAGATGCCGATGTCATGACGTGACAAAACGCTAGTTTCAATCAAAGTGCAATAATAGCTTCCGTCAAAGGCTATATCGTGCAAGCTGTCAATCCCTTCCCCTTGCGTCACACCGGAATGAAAAAGCACTATTTGGCGAAAATTTTCGAACCCACCTCGGTGGCAGTCATCGGCGCCTCCGATCGTGAGAACTCCGTTGGCGGCCAGGTTCTGCGCAACATTCGCGAAGGCGGTTTTCACGGCGACATCTACCCCGTGAATCCCAAACGCGACATAGTGCAGGGACTGCAGTGTTATGCGTCGGTCAGTGCCATCGACCATCCGGTCGATTTGGCCGTGATCGCGGTGCCAGCCAAGTACATTCCGGGTGTGATGCGGGAATGCGGCGAACACGGCGTGGGCGGGGCAATCGTGCTGTCCGCCGGCTTCGCCGAAATCGGCAAAGCAGGCAGAAACCTCCAGAACGAGGTGGTCGATATCGCCCGTACTCACAATATCCCGCTGGTCGGCCCCAACTGCCTGGGGGTTATCCGCCCCAGGATCGGCTTCAACGCCACTTTTGCCAAGAGCCCCGCACGCAAAGGGCACGTGGCACTGGTAGCGCAATCCGGCGCCTTCTGCACGGCACTGCTGGACTGGGCCGACACCGAGGGGTACGGCTTCTCGGCGGTCGCGTCGCTGGGCGCAACCGCCAATGTCGGTTTCGGCGAAGTCCTCGACTATCTCGCGGTGGATCCCGAGACCCGCAGTATCCTGCTGTATGTCGAGGGGGTCAGCAACGCGCGCTGCTTCATCAGCGGCTTGCGCGCTGCGGCGCGCCTGAAACCGGTCATCGTGGTCAAGTCCGGTCGCAACGAGATGGGCACCCGCGCCGCCGTCTCCCACACCGGGGCTCTGGTCGGTGCCGATCATGTGTTCGACGCGGCCATCCAGCGCGCCGGGGCAGTGCGCGTGCGGTCGGTCAGCGAACTGTTCGCGGCCGCGCAGATGCTGGCCTCGGGCACGCGGGTGGAAGGGCCGCGCCTGGCCATACTGACCAATGGCGGCGGCCCCGGCGTAATGGCCGCCGACCGCGCCGCCGACCTCAACGTGCCACTCGCCGAACTCAGTCCCGCCACCATAGACCGGCTCGGCGAAGTCCTGCCCGCACATTGGTCCCACAGCGACCCGGTCGATATCCTCGGTGACGCCGACCCGGAGCGCTACCGCGTGTCCACCCAGATCGTGCTCGAGGACAAAAACGTCGACGGGCTGCTGATTCTGCTCACGCCACAGGCCATGACCGACCCGACGGCCTGCGCCGAGGCGGTGATCGCCGCGGCCAAGGAATCCAGCAAGCCCGTGCTGGCCTGCTGGATGGGCGCGGGCCTGGTAAGCACCGGACGGCAAAAATTCGCGGAGGCCGGCATACCGCAATTCCGCAGCCCCGAGGCCGGCGTTGAGGCGTTCGGCTACCTGGCCTGTTACCGCCGCAACCAAAAGGCCCTGCTGCAGACACCCGGCCCGCTGTCCCGGCATCGCGAGCCGGACGTGGAAGG
The DNA here is from genome assembly GCA_041307205.1 of Gammaproteobacteria bacterium. GTDB lineage: Bacteria > Pseudomonadota > Gammaproteobacteria > Chromatiales > Chromatiaceae > JARRQB01. The sequence goes on from JBFZDU010000121.1 coordinate 7,424, forward strand.
GGCCCGCCTGATCATCGAGCATGCCCTGGGCGAACGGCGGCACACCCTGAGTAGCGCTGAGGCCAAAGCGGTACTGCGCGCGTTCCAGATCCCGACTTCGCCAAGCATCAATGTCAACTCGGCGGCCGATGCCCTGGTCGCCGCAGAAGGCGTTGGCTTGCCGGTGGCAATGAAAATCAACTCCCCAGACATCACCCACAAGTCCGACGTGGGTGGCGTACGGCTGAATATCCGGGAGCCGCGCACGGTCCGCACCGCTTTCCGCGACATGATCGACAACGTGAAGCGCCTGAACCCGGACGCACGCATCGACGGGGTGACTATCGAACCCATGGTCGAGCGTCCGCACGCCCGAGAGATCATGGTCGGCGTGGTCACTGACCCGGTGTTCGGCCCGGTCATCAGTTTCGGCGCTGGGGGCACGGCGGTCGAGATATTTGCGGACAGCAACGTTGCGCTGCCACCGCTGAATGAATACCTGAGCAAGGAACTGATCAAGGGCACCCGCGCCGGACGCTTCCTCAAGCACTTCCGTAACCTGCCCGAGGCCGATCTTGAGAAACTGAACGCCGTGCTACAACACATCTCATCCATCACCTGCGAGCTGCCCGAGGTGCAGGAACTGGACATCAATCCGTTGCTGGTGGATGAGGATGGCGTCATCGCGGTAGACGCGCGCATCGTGGTGGCGGCACCGACCACCAGCACCGCCCGGTACGGCCACATGGCCATACACCCCTATCCGGTGGAACTGGTATCCCAGTGGCAGCTCCCCGACGGGACTGATGTCATCGTGAGGCCCATCCGCCCCGAGGATGCCGAACTCGAACAGGCCTTTGTGGAAGCGCTTTCGGCCGAGAGCAAGTACTTCC